>CANJEY010000045.1 GCA_947472615.1 Beijerinckiaceae bacterium | reverse complement strand
TCGCCAGAGCGGGCTTGTGCGGCGGCGCTGGACGGGACAAATTGCGAGCCATACATATTCGAGGAATCGCCGGGACCGATGATGACGCAAACCGAAGACATCGCCATTCGTCCGCTATCGCCCGTGCTGGGCGTCGAAGTCGTGGGAGCGGACGCCAGCCGTCTCGACAACGCGACATTCGAGCGCCTTCGCGATGCGTTTCATCGCTCCTGCGTGCTGGTGGTCCGCGATCAGTCACTCACGCCGCCGCAGCAGGTTGCATTCAGCCGCCGCTTTGGCGAACTCGAGCATCACATCTCGCCGCTCTACCAGATGAAGGATGAGCCGGACGTGATGATCCTGTCGAACGAAGTCGTCGACGGCAAGCTCGTCGGCAATCCTGACGCCGGCAGCGACTGGCATTCCGACCAAGCCTATACGGACGAACCGTGCGCCTACACGATTCTGCAGTCGGTGCGCGTGCCGAAGGCTGGCGGCGACACTGCGTTCACCAACATGGTCACGGCCTATGAGACGCTGTCCGACAGCATGAAGGCCCGGCTCGACGGACTGATCGGCATCCATAATTTCAGCCGGCTGAAGAACCCGCGCATGAAGCCGCTCGATCGGCTCGACACGAGCTATTATGAAAAGTACTCGCCTCCCGATGCGCTGCATCCCCTCGTGCGCACGCATCCGCACACCGGCCGCAAGGCGCTCTATTTATCGCCCCGCTCGACTATCGGCATCAGGGACATGGACGATTCACAAGCACAACCTTTGCTGGATGAATTGTTCGACCATATCGACGATCCGGCGCTGGTCTATACGCACAAATGGCGCGAAGGCGATCTGCTGATGTGGGACAATCGCAGCGTCAACCACATTGCGCTGGGCGGCGTGAAGCTGCCGGATGTGCGGCGCATTCATCGCACCACAGTCGTCGGCGAACGACCATTCTGAATCCATCGACAATCCGGCGCAGACGGCCACAGACGCCGTCGCGCCATCGCAAACGGGAGCTTGCATGTTTGTGAATTTTGCGCGCGGGCGCGCGGTAGGTATGACGCTGGCGGCCGCGATAGCGTTGCTCGTTGCGCCTTCGCAGGCGGAAGACTTCTATAAGGGCAAGACGATCTCGTTAATCGTCAGCGGCGCCGGCACGTTCGACACCTGGGCGCGCATGATCGCCCGCCACATGCCCAAACATATTCCGGGCGAGCCCGTCATGGTGGTCAAGTCCATGCAGGGCGCGGCCGGGCTCAAGGCCGCGAACTATATGTACAACGTAGCCCCGAGAGACGGCACCGAGATTGCCGGCGTACACGGACAGGTGCCGACGCTGCCGTTGTTCAACCGCGAAGGCGTGCAGTACGACCCGACGAAGTTCGAGTGGATCGGCAACGTCACGCGCGGTCTCTACATCGCATACGCCTGGAACACCTCGCCGGTGCAGTCGATGGAAGACCTGATGCAGCGGGAGATGATTGTCGGCGGCCAGTCTGTCGGGGCGATCCCGGTGGACGTGGCGATCTTCGCCAACGCCATGATCGGCACGAAGCTGAAGATCGTCACAGGTTATCCGGGCGCGGTCGACGCGAAGCTCGCGGTGCTGCGCGGCGAGCTGAACGGCGAATTCGGGACGCTGCTGACGACGATCCGCGCCAGTAATCCCGAGTGGTTCACGAAGAAGTTGATCAGGGTGATCGCTCAGTTCGGCACCACGAAGCATCGCGATTTGCCGGATGCTCCGTTGTTGCTCGACTACGTGAAGAACCCAGCCGACTACGCGGCGCTGGATCTGTATCTGTCTCGGCAGGCGACCGACAAACCCTATCTCGCGCCGCCCGGCGTTCCGGCCGACCGGCTGGCGATCTTGCGCAACGCCTTTACCGCAGCCGTCAACGACCCTGCGTTCGCGGCTGAAGCGTCGAAGCTGGGCGTCGAAGTCGACACTCCGCTAACGGGCGAGCAAGTCGCGGCCTTTGTTCGGAAAGCCGTTGCAACCCCGCCGGGCGCAGCGACGCGCATCAGCGAAATCCTCAACGGCTTTTCGAAGCGTTAGGCGGCGGCCGGGGCAGGAGCTTCCCGCGGCGCGGCGTCAAGCGTCGCACTCTTGCCGTCGGACGGGAGCTGCAGCACAGTCACGCGCTGCCCACAGCGCAAGTCGGCGACCAGTACGAGCGACCCATCCGCCAGCTCTACGGCATCATGATGGGCGTGCAGTATGCCGTCGTTGATGTGACGGAAGCGCGCCACCGTCGAGCCGACGTTGCGGCCAAGGAACAGGTTCGACAGCCACGCCCACGGTCGATCGGCACGAACCGGACTATGAAACGCCAGTTCGGTTCCGGGCAACAGACAGACGGCGACCTCGAGTTCCTCCTCGGAGGCGAGACCGCGCGTCAGCGATCCTTCGAATTTTGTGGTGATGAGTTCATCGCGGACCCGAGCTGCGCGGGAGGCGATCGATTCAAGGCTGTAATCGCACATGGTCGTTCTCGCTGCGATGCCGGCGTGGCATGGGCCTAAAATGCGGCCCGGGCGCGCCGGTTCCGTTGCGGCGCATTTTTGCGCCGCGAAGGCGCTCGCGGGCAGGAACGATTGCGGCTCCGGTTTGTTTCCGTGCTGCTGGCGCGACGTGCGGCCGGCTCTCCATGATGGAACAAATCCATGAAAGCGCTTCACATCACCGGCGTCCTGGCCGCCCTTTGCCTGACTTCTGCATTCGCCACCGCGCAGCAGACCGACGAACGCAGTCCGCCCCCTTCAGAAACCATGCAGCCCCCGTCTACCGGAACGCCTCCGGATGCAATGCGCGAGCGAAGCGATCGTGGCGATCGCAGCGACCGCCGGGACCGGAGCGAGCGACCGACCGATCAGGATCGCGCCTCCGCGCGCGCCACGGAGATGACCGGTCCGGCCGACAACCAGATCGCCAACGAGGTTGACGCCCGCATAGCGCGTCTCAAGGCGAGCCTGCAATTGACCGTGGAACAGGAGCGCTCGTGGCCCGGCATCCAGTCCACGCTGCACGATTACGGAATCGAGAAATTCCGCGAGCTGGCGCGCAACAACGAAGCGCGGCGCGGAAGCCGCCGCAACTCCGCCGAAAAGGTGGAACAACCCGACGACATCGCGTTGATGCGCCGCGAGGCCGAAAGCCTGCAGAAGGGCGCAGACGCCATGAAAAAGCTGGCGGATGCGGCCGAGCCTTTGTACGGCGCGCTCAACGAGCGGCAGCGCCGCTTGCTCATCCGCTTCATTTCATCGGAATTCGACCGCTAAAGCGGGTGCGCGGCGAAAGCCGCGCATACCCCTCAATGTGCGTTGCGCTTGCGCGTCGCAGCCGCCTTCCTGGCAGAGGCGGAAGGCGTCGCTGCAGGCCTCGCCGCAGCCGCCTCGCCTCCCTTGCGTCCGCCGCGATGGGCTGCCGGATGGCCCGTATGAGCGCCGCGGCTGGCGCGTGATTTCTTGCCGCCGCCGTCGTGCTTGTTGACGGTCGCCCAAGCTCTCCGTTCAGCCTCCTGTTCGGAGACGCCCTTCTGTTCGTAACTTTCGGCGATGTGGTCGGCCGTGCGTTCCTGCTTGTCCGTATACTTCGATTTGTCGCCCCGTGGCATGGCTGTTCCTTTCAGCGCGCCGCCGGCGCATGGACTGCGCCGGCGCTGTTGGAGAGCCGCGATCAGCCGCAGCGGCGTATGCGGCGGATAGTCTCGACGCCGTGACGGAAAGACCTCACGACCACCATCCGGCAACGATCCCAGTCCCGATGACGGCGCACGATCACCCGCTCGGTGCGACCCCGGACGCGGTCACGATACCCGCCGCGGTCACGATCGCGATCGAATCCGCGGTTATTGTCGCGATCGCCGCGCATGCGCATTTCGACTCCCGAACGTCCGACGCCAACGTTGACGTCCTGTGCGGCGACGGGAGCAATGGCTGGAATTGTCAGCGCCAGCGAGAGAGCCGAAATAAGAGCTATTTTCATGTGAATCTCCAGACACGTAGTGACGCGGAACAACCTCATCGGGCGGAGATTGTTCCGCGATTGGCGTCGTGGGAAGGCCGGAACAATTGGCCGGACGCGCGGTTTGTTCGTTAGTGAACCGGACCCCGGAGCCATGCACGTTCCATAAGGTATGACCTGTCGAGAGCCCCCCGCCGACGGGTTCATGATCGTCTCCAGTCCGGTTCACACTTGTTTGGAGGTCAACGTGGCGGAACCGAAGCAGCCTGAAATCCCGCCGACAACTCCGCCAGAATCGCCGAAGCCCAACGACCGGCCCGAAATTCAGCCCGTTCCGGGCCGTGATCTTCCCGCGCCCCCATCTGAGATACCGCCATCCCCTCCCCAGGAGGCGCCGGGCCAGCCGCCGCCTCAGCCGATTCAGGAGCCAACCGCAGGCGCCCAGTCCTAACCTGGCGCGGTCGGCTTTTTTCGTTCCCGCGCCGGCGGCGAGGCCTGATCGCTCAGCGACGCATCGTTGTAGCTTTCAGCTTCGGTTCCATAGGGCTGCGGAGCCCGTCGCTTGGGCGTTGCGGCTTTCGTCGAGGAGGACGTTTGTTTGCCGGACGGCAAAGGACCGCGCCGTCGCCCATTAGACGTTATGTTCTTGGTCATCTACCCTCACCAATAAGGCGCAACGTCCCAGTACGAATTCAGTTCGGTTTCGCGCCGCCGATCGGGCCATGCAGCGTCAGCAGACTGATAGAATGAGGGGGCATCGTGCAGCTGCCGCTCTGTGATGCAGGTGCGATAGCCGCCGAGTTTCATGTCGAAGGTCAGCTTCGCCCAGGGGATCGCGTGTTCGTCGCTTCCCATCCCTAGAAAGCCGCCGAACGACATGATCGCGTAGGCGACTTTGCCGCCGATCTTTTCGATCATCAGCTTTTGAATTGTCCCGATCTGGTTTCCATCGCGATCATAGACATACGTGCCTTCGACACGATCGCTGCTGATCAATGGCAAACTGGCCGTATGAACTACATCTGACATGACGTCCTCCCCGCATCCTTGCGATCAACGCGCGATCACGCGTTCGCGTTCCGAGCGTCTTCCAGGCGAGGAGCCTTTGCATCGCGGCTCTGTTGTCCCCACAGGATCAACTGGAGGTTACACATGTCAAAGCTCATCATTTCCACCGCCGCTGCCTTGTTCGTGTTCGGAACAGCGGTGGCGTTCGCCCAGCCGATGCCCGGCGCCCAGACGCAGCAGCGCGAAAACGATCGCAAGGATCAGGAGATGACCACCGGCATTCCGCGCAACCAGCCGACGGCTCCGGGCTTGATGCCGAATCCGTCGCGCGCGGACCAGATGCAGCAAAGCCAGGGCGTCAAGAAGGATCAGGAAATGACCACCGGCATTCCGGGCGACACGCCGAAGTCCGGCGGAATGGCCCCGAATCCGTCAGCCACGGATCTCATTCAGCAAGGCCAGGGCGTTCGCAAGGATCGTGAACAGACTACCGGGACAAAGTGATCTGAGCACCTAACGAATACGGCCCGGCGTTCGCGCCGGGCCTTATTTTGTAATCGAAAGACTGATACGAAAAGCCGGCCCCGAGGGACCGGCTTTTGGATTCATCAACGCATCATTCGATGACTTCGACGATGCGGTGCGAGCCTGGATCGACCAGCACGGTGCGGCCATTGACGACCGTGTAGCGATACTTGGTTGCCTTGTACTCGGCCGGAACCTCATAATACTCGATGTCGCGCGACGGCAGCGTTGCGCCGACCACGACTTCGCCATTCCACTTGTAGGGCTTCACGTGGCGGCTTTGGACATAGGTGCGGAAGCGGGGACGATCGGCGTCCGCGATGCCCCCGACGATCGCGCCAGCTGCGCCGCCAACCACGGCTCCCACAGGACCGCCGACAATCGCCCCGCCGACGGCGCCGGTCGCTGCGCCCGCAGCGGGTCCGCCCTGTGCGACGGCAAGCGACGGAAGCATGAGAGCGCCGATGAACCCGGCGATGATGAGATGCTTTGACATGTTGTTCTCCATGTGAGCGACCTCAAACAAATGCTGCGCGGTAGGCATTGTTCCGAATTCAGGTTCGATGCGGAATTTTCATCTCCGAGCGCGACAGGACGCTTGTGTTCACCGAATCAGGCCCGATGTCCTGAATTCCCGACAAGCCCAGGATGTCCGCGAGCTTGGCGCGGGCGCGATTGAGACGGCTCTTGATCGTGCCTGTCGGCACGCCGCAGATCTTGGCTGCCTCTTCGTATGACATCTCTGCGATGCCGATCATCATTAACACTTCACGGTGCTCCGGCGACAGCTCTTCGAGCGCCCGCTTGAACTCGTTCAGTTGAATGCGGCTGCCCTGTTCGGCGCACACCGACAGCGTCTTCGCATAGAGCCCATTGGGGTCGGGCACCTCCCGCTTCAATTTGCGATAAGTCGAGTAAAAGCTGTTCCGCAATATCGTGATGAGCCAGCCGCGCAGATTTGTGCCCGCTTCGAACGATGCGAAATGCGCCCATGCCTTGACGAGCGTCTCCTGCACAAGATCGTCCGCGCTGGTGGGCGAACCCGTCAACGAAATCGCATAGGCGCGCAAAAATGGAATTTCGGCCACCAGAAGATCAGCGGAGGACTTGTCGCTCATGTCGGCCGCCGCCTCTCGTTCTCCTCGCGCTCGAGCCGCCGCAGCAATTCGTTGAATTTTTCTGGAACGGGCTCGCGAATGATATGTTCGCAATAATCGCGCAACGCGTTGCCGATCCGTCGCTGAACGATGAGATCGATCTGCGAGGCGGCCAGTGTGCGCTTGCGGCTGTTCGGGGTGGGTGAAGGCCCATCGGGACCGGCCATTCGACTCTCCGTGATGATGGCCCAGCGAAGTGAGCGACCTTCTACGGAGCACGCACGGTAACGCGCTGTGCGGACTGAAGTTCCGGCAAATGCTAGCGTGCGCCGCCCCCATGCGGGACGGACGTTTCGGCCTGGATGTCCATCGAAGCCAGTACCGCCAGTCGAACCAGCGCCGGCAGGGAACGCGAGCCTGTGCGACGCATGATGTCCGCCCTGTGCTTTTCCACGGTGTGCTGGCTGATGCCGAGATCAGCGGCGATATTCTTGCTGGGACTGCCAGCAAGGACCAATTCCATGATCTGCCGCTGGCGCGCCGTCAGGCCGGCCATTGGGGATGCGGCAGTCGTCATGTCCTTCTCCGATGATGCGGCGCCCGGGTGCGCGAGGCCAACTGCTTAAACCCGGAATTGTTCCATCCTCGACGCGCGAACAAATCCGCTGCGGCAGCGTATACGTCTGGTGCCTCGGTCAGGGGCGTTTGCTCCGGGATCGATCATTCATGGGCGATATGGCTTTCAGCATGGAGGACGGCAGTCCGGCTCCTCTTGGCGCGGTCTGGGATGGCGGGGGCGTCAATTTCGCACTCTTTTCCGCCAACGCAGCCGCCGTAGACCTCTGCCTCTTCGATTCGACGGGGAGAAAGGAAATCCGGCGCATCCGCCTCAAGCGCCGCACGAACTTCGTCTGGCATTGCTATCTGGCGGGCGTATTCCCCGGACAACTCTATGGCTATCGCGTCCACGGACAGTACGATCCCGGCGCAGGCCACCGCTTCAATCCGAACAAGCTGCTGATCGACCCCTATGCGCGCGCACTTTTTGGCAGATTGCGCTGGCACGATGCCTTCTTCGGCTATCGCGTCGGCTCACACAGGGCCGACCTTACGTTCGACCGCCGCGACAGCGCGCCGATGATGCCGAAATGCGTCGTGGAAGCATCCGTCCCCGCGCCGCGCAACGCCAATCCGCGGCCGTGGAGCGATACGCTCATCTACGAAGCCCACGTCAGGGGCCTCACCCGCCTGCATCCTGACGTGCCCGAACACCTTCGTGGAACCTACGCGGCGCTGGCTCACCCGGCGGTAATCGAACATCTGTTGAAACTCGGCGTCACAACCGTCGAACTCATGCCGATCCATGCCTTCGTGGATGACCGCTTCCTCCTCGAAAAAGGTCTCCGCAATTACTGGGGCTATTCGACGCTCAATTTTTTCACGCCCGAGCCCCGCTACATGGGGCCGGGCGGCGCATTCGAGTTGAAGGCGGCAATCAAGGCGCTTCATGCCGCGGGGCTCGAGGTCATCCTCGACGTCGTCTACAATCATACGGCCGAAGGCAACGGCATGGGGCCGACCCTGTCGTTTCGTGGCGTCGACAACGCCTCTTACTACAAACTGTCGCCCGAGAACCCGCGCTTCAACTGGGATTCCACCGGCACAGGAAATTCGCTCAATCTGCACCATCCCCGCGTTTTGCAACTCGTGCTCGACAGCCTGCGCCATTGGGTGATCGAGTATGGGGTGGACGGATTTCGCTTCGACCTGGCGACGTCGCTGGCGCGCGATCCGCACGATTTCGATCAGCGGGCCGGCTTCCTGCAAGCGATCGCTCAAGATCCGCTCTTGAGCGGCGTCAAACTCATCGCAGAACCTTGGGATGTGGGCGCGAACGGCTATCAGGTCGGCGGCTTTCCGGCCGGCTGGTCGGAATGGAATGGCCGCTTCCGCGATACCGTTCGGGCCTTCTGGCGCGGCGATCCGGGACAATTGGCCGAATTCGGCAAGGCACTGTCGGGAAGCCGCGAGCTGTATCAGCTTTCGGGCCGAGGGCCGTCGGCGTCGGTGCAATTCATCTGCAGCCACGATGGCTTCACGCTGAACGATCTCGTCAGCTACAACGACCGCCACAACGAACAGAATGGCGAAGACGGCCGCGACGGCGACCAGCACAATCTCTCGTGGAATTGCGGCGAGGAGGGCGCGACCGAGAACGCCGATGTGCTCGCGCTGCGCGCGCGGCAGAAGCGCAATCTGCTGGCCACACTGATGCTCTCAGTCGGCACGCCGATGTTGCAGATGGGCGACGAACTGTCGCGCACGCAGGGCGGCAACAACAACGCCTATTGTCAGGACAATGAAATTTCATGGGTGGACTGGGCGGCGGGGCGTAGCGCCGACCCAGACCTCGCGGGCTTCATCAGATCCCTGACATCTCTGCGCCGACGATACGACGTCCTGCGCCGCCGCGATTTTCTGCAGGGCGAGACCGATTCTGTCACGGGTCTGAAAGACATTTACTGGCTCGCCCCGGAAGGCCGCGAGATGACGCCCGAAGACTGGAACGATGAGTTGCGCCGCGCGATCGGCCTCCAGATCGGCAACGACGGCGATGGCGGCCAGCGCTTCCTCGCGCTGATGAACGCAGCCCCGGACGATATCGACTTCCGCTTGCCCGACAACTTTCCCTGCACACGATGGATGCAGGCGCTCGACACAAATCTCCCGGAAGGGCTCGTGCGTGAGCCGATTACAATCGGGCCTGGCGAAGCGGTCCGACTACGCTCGCGCTCTGTCGTTTTGTTTCAACACGGCTGAATTCCGCAGCTGAACGTAATGCGATTTGGTTATCTTCATTTGAAACAGGACGCAGAGATTCTACCTTTGGCGCCGGTTCATTGTGGAATTGGGCCGGACGCCAAATCCCTCTGGCGTCCGGGCCCGTGATGTTATAATGTAACGTCATGGCCGATCACGCTCACCACCATGATCACGCGCATGTACATCATGCCCCGGCTCCCGCCGCTGCGCGGCGGTGGTCGCTGCTGGCCGCTTCGACTGCGGAGCGGCTGGGGGGTGCGGTTGTGCTGATCGCGGCGTTGTGGGCGGCGGTATTCTGGGCTCTGCGGGCATGACGGGCGCGCTGCACTTTCGCGATCTGACGCTGGGCTACGACCGGCACCCGGCCGTGCATCATCTCAGCGGCGAGGTGCGCGAGGGCGATCTGCTGGCGATCTGCGGACCGAACGGCGCGGGCAAGTCCACCTTGCTAAAAGGCATCGCGGGCGTGCTGACGCCGCTCAGCGGCGCGATCGACCGCATCGGCTGCGCGCCGCGCGACATCGCCTACCTGCCGCAGGCGGCCGACATCGACCGCAGCTTTCCGATGCGGGTCGTGGACCTCGTCGGCATGGGCCTGTGGCGCGGCATCGGGGCCTTCGGCGGCATCGGCCGCGCTGGCCGCGCCCGGATCGAGGCGGCCATCGCCGCCGTAGGCCTGTCGGGCTTCGAGGACCGGGCCATCGGGGCGCTGTCTGGCGGGCAGATGCAGCGCATGCTGTTCGCTCGCCTGCTGCTGCAGGACGCCCCGGTGATCCTGCTCGACGAACCTTTCACGGCGATCGACGAACGCACCACGTCCGATCTGCTGGACCTGATCGGCCGCTGGCACGGTGAAAAGCGAACCGTGGTGGCGGTGCTGCACGATTTCGAGGTCGTGCGCCGGCATTTCCCCCGCACCCTGCTGCTTGCGCGCGAACAGGTCGCGTGGGACGCGACGCCAGCCGCCCTGAAGCCCGAAAACCTGCTGCGCGCCCGCGCCATGGTCGAGGCGTTCGATCAGCAGGCGAACGAATGCGAGCGCGCCGCATGATCCGCAGGGTCGCCTGATGCAGGCGTTCTACGATCTCGTCATCGCGCCGTTCGCGGAATTCGAGTTCATGCGCCGCGCGCTTGTGGGCTCGCTGGCGCTGTCGCTCGGCGCCGGGCCGATCGGGGTGTTCCTGCTGCTGCGGCGCATGTCTCTGGTCGGCGACGCCATGGCGCATGCGATCCTGCCGGGCGCGGCGATCGGCTATCTGGTCTCGGGCCTGTCGCTGGGGGCGATGACGTTGGGCGGACTGGTGGCGGGCTGCGTCGTGGCGCTGCTGGCCGGAGTCGTGGCGCGCAACACGCTGCTGCGCGAGGACGCGTCGCTGGCGTCTTTCTACATCATCTCGCTGGCCGCCGGCGTGACGCTGGTGTCGCTGAAAGGCTCCAACATCGACCTGCTGCAGGTGCTGTTCGGCAGCGTTCTGGCGCTCGACGATCAGGCGCTGATCCTGCTGGCGTCGATCTCGACCCTGACGCTGCTCGCGGTCGCGGCGATCTATCGGCCGCTGGTGCTGGAATGCGTCGACCCGGGCTTCCTGCGGTCGGTGAGCCGGGCCGGCGCGCCGACGCACCTCGCCTTCCTTTTTCTGGTGGTGGTGAATCTTGTCGGCGGGTTTCAGGCGATGGGGACCCTGCTGGCGGTGGGCGTGCTGATGCTGCCCGCCATTTCGGCGCGGTTCTGGTGCGAAACCGTGGGGGCGATGATCGCCGCCGCCTGCCTCATCGCCATGGCGTCTTGCGCCGCCGGACTGATCGTCTCCTATCATCTGGGGCTGGCGACCGGCCCGACGATCATCCTCGCCGCAGGCAGCGCCTATCTGGTCTCGCTGGCGTTCGGCCCCTACGGCGGGCTGGCGCGCCGGTTCGTGCGACCCCGTCACCTCGAAGCCTGATGCCCTCGTCTTAAACTGAAGGAGAGAAACATGCTGTCCAGACGAAACGTTATAACATTGGTAGCCGGTGCGTTGCTCACGGGTCCGGCCATCGCGCAGACCGCCCCCAAGGTCAAAGTCGTGGCGACGTTCTCGATCCTCGCCGATCTGGCGCGGCAGGTGGGCGGCGACAGGGTGGAGGTAGATATGCTCGTCGGCCCCAATGGCGACGCGCATGTCTACCAACCCTCACCGGCCGACGCGAAGAAGATCGCAGATGCGAAGCTGCTGATCCGCAACGGTCTTGGCCTTGAAGGCTGGTTCGAGCGTTTCATCGCCGCTACCGGCGCGAAGCCCCGCATCGTCATCGCCGGGCAGCACGTGAAGGCCTTTTCGGAGGGGCGCGGCAAGTTCGACCCGCACGCCTGGCAGGACATCGCCAACGTCCGCGCCTATGTGGCCGACATCCGCGACGGGCTGATCGCCGCCGATCCGGACGGAAAGGCGGCGTATGAGGCGGGCGCAACGGCCTACCTGGGCCAGCTCGCGACGCTCGAAGCCGACGTGAAGGCCGCCATAGCGTCCATTCCGGCGGAGCGCCGGCGCATCATCACCACGCATGACGCCTTTGGCTATTTCGGCCGCGCCTATGGGATGACGTTCATCGCCCCCAAGGGCGTTTCGACCGAATCCGAGGCGACCGCGAAAGACGTGGCGGCCATCATCCGGCAGATCAAGGCCCAGAAAATCCCGGCCATCTTTCTGGAAAACATCTCCGACGACCGGCTGATGCAGCGCATCGCGAAGGAATCCGGCGCAAAAGTCGGCGGCAAGCTCTACTCCGACGCGCTTTCGGAGCCGACCGGCCCGGCGGGGACTTACATTGACATGATGCGAAACAATATTAGGGAGTTCACGGCGGCCCTGAGACCCTGACGCACGGGCCGCGCAACGGAGTGAGTTGATGACCGATAAAGTTCCCGTCACCGTTCTCACCGGCTATCTGGGCGCCGGCAAGACGACGCTGCTGAACCGCATCCTGTCCGAACAGCATGGCCGCAAGTTCGCCGTCATCGTCAACGAGTTCGGCGAGATCGGCATCGACAACGATCTCGTCGTCGGCGCGGACGAGGAAGTGTTCGAGATGAACAACGGTTGCATCTGCTGCACCGTGCGCGGCGACCTGATCCGCATTCTCGAAGGCCTGATGAAGCGGCGCGGCAAGTTCGACGCCATCATCGTCGAGACCACCGGCCTCGCCGATCCGGCTCCGGTCGCCCAGACCTTCTTCGTCGATCAGGACGTTCAGGATCGCGCCTGGCTCGACGCCGTCGTCACGGTGGCGGACGCCAAATGGCTGTCGGACCGGCTGAAGGATGCGCCGGAAGCCAAGAATCAGGTCGCGTTCGCGGACGTCATCATCCTGAACAAGATCGACCTCGTCAGCGAGGGCGAACTGAAGGAAGTCGAAGCCCGCATCCGCGCCATCAACCCCTACGCCAAACTGCATCGCACGACGCGTTGTCAGGTGCCACTCGACGCCGTGCTCGGCCGCAACGCCTTCGATCTCGACCGCATTCTGGAGATCGAGCCGGAGTTCCTGCAGGTCGATGATCATGACCATGATCACGGACACGATCATCACGATCATGGCCACGGTTTGAAGCACTACCACGATGAGGAGATGCAATCGGTTTCGTTCCGTATCGAGGGCGATGTCGATCCGAACAAGTTCATGCCGTGGATCAACGAGCTGGTGCAGAAGGAAGGTCCCAACATCCTGCGTTCCAAGGGCATCCTGTCGTTCCGGAACGAGGCCAAGCGCTTCGTGTTTCAGGGCGTGCACATGATCCTCGACGGCGATCTGCAGCGCGACTGGAAGCCCGGCGAGAAGCGCGAGTCGAAAGTCGTCTTCATCGGGCGCAACTTGAAGAAAGACGAACTGGAAAAAGGCTTTCTGGCGACTGCGGCCTGAGCCATGTCACACGCGCTCGCGCTCGGCGTCATCCTGCGGGTTGATGTAGTCGGATGGGACGGCGATCCGCCGCCGCTGGTCGGCGACGCCTTCCGGGTTCAGGAAGGACGCGGCGGCGAGCGGTCGTTCTTCTACGACATGACTCCGAAGGAACCCGATCTCGACGTGCCGCATCTGTGTGCGCGGCTCGGCACGCGGTTGGCGCGCGCGCTCGTCGGCCCGGCGTCGCCATTCGCCGACAAGCCCGTCGCGGCGCGCGCCGTGCTGGAAGTCGGCCTCATGGCGCCCGCCGGATCGGAAACGATTTCCTATCACTGGCCGGTGGAATTCCTGCAGGTGCTGGCCGATGCGGAAATCGAGCTGTCTGTGTCGCATTATCTCGTCGAGCCGGGCGAGGGCGACGACGTCAACGGCCTGATCATCGAAGAATAATCGCAGCGTCGTATTTATCGGAATCAATCGTCATGTCGGAAGCTACGAAATCGCTCACCGCGCACGTCACGCTGATCGAGACGGGCGCGGAAGTCGTGTCAGCCGCCTTTCTGGGCCGCACGCCGGCTTTCGCTTGCGTCGATGGAACGATTTTGTTCAACGAGATCGGTGAAGAGCGTCGCGTCACGCCGCATCCGGATGCTGCCATCCTGGTCGCGCAGAGCGACGGCTCGCGCTTCATCACCGGCGGCGACGACGGGCTCATCCTCGCGACCGGGGTCGATCACGTATCGACGCAACTCGGCGACGAAAAGGGCAAGTGGATCGACGCGCTGGCGCTCGGGCGCGACGGCGCGGTCGCGTGGTCCGTCACGAAGACGGTGCGGGCGCGCGACGCCAAGGGGGAGATCAAGACTTTTACCGCGCCCTCAAGCGCGCGCGGTCTCGCCTTCATTCAGAAAGGCTATCGGCTCGCGGTGACGCATTACAACGGCGTGTCGTTATGGTTCCCGAACATGGCGGCGGAGCCTGACGTGCTGAAATGGGCGGGCTCGCATCTGGATGTCGTGGTGTCGCCGGATGCGCGTTTCGTGATTTCCGCCATGCAGGAAAATTCGCTGCACGGCTGGCGCATCGCCGACAAGAAAGACATGCGGATGACCGGCTATCCGGCCAAGACGCGTTCGTTCTCGTGGTCGCACGATGGACAATGGCTTGCGACGTCCGGCGCCGAAGCTTGCGTGATCTGGCCCTTCCAGTCGAAAGACGGGCCGATGGGCAAGCCGCCGCGCGAATGCGGCGTGCGTCCGGTGCGGGTGTCGCGCGTCGCGTTTCATCCCTCGGCGCTGATCGTCGCGCTCGGCTACGAAGACGGATGGGTCATGCTGTGCCGTATGACGGACGCCTCCGAAATCCTCGTCCGTTCTGTGAGCGGTGTGGCTCCTGATGAGAAAGGCCGCGCCGTATCGGCGCTCGCCTGGAACAATGACGGGCGACGTCTGGTCTACGGAACCGAAGACGGACAGGCAGGTGTGCTCGATCTTCCTGCGTAAAGGAGTTCCGCGGCCTGACGTCCAATGACGTTTTCTTCTTCGGGCCTACGCGCATCCATTGTGCGGGAACATGTGAATTCGAGAAAATGATCGAATTCTGCATCGCATTGCGCCACAAGTCTTCGTGAATATTTTGTGCAGGATCAAGGACTCGCGCGCATCACGCGATGACGTCCGATGGCGCTTGCAATGAAGGATCGGTTGGCGTCTAATTCAAAAAACAATGTGGGAACCGAGCAGCGGCGGGTCTCGAGGGGCGGCATGAGTGAACATTTCGATCGCTATGAAAGTCGCCCCGTCAAATCGCGCGAAACGGCTCTGTTCAGGGAATTGAAGGGCATCGTGTCGGTGGCGCGCGCACGCGCCCCGGCGTTGCGCAAGCAAATGCTCGGCATCGACATTCGCGAGATCAAGAAGCGCGCCGATCTCGCGCGCATTCCGGTGATGCGCCGCTGCGACCTCAAGGAAATGCAGGATGAACAGCCGCCGTTCGGTGGGTTTTCGGCGACGCGTCTGGGCGCGCTGAAGCGCCTGCACGCCTCGCCCGGCCATCTGTTCCAGCCGGAGGGTCAGGCGCGCGACTGGTGGGGCGCGGCCCGCGCGCTCTTCGCCGCCGGCGCACGCAAGGGTGATGTCGTTCTGAATTGCCTGCCCTATCACTTCAGCGCTGAAGGCCACATGCTCGACAGCGGCGCGCAGGCGCTCGGCTGTGCGGTGATCCCGGCGGGCGATTCCCATATCGCCGAAACGTTGGAGGCGATCCGCACGCTGCAGCCCCGCGTGTTCTGCGGCCGCGCCGATGTGCTCGATCAATTGCTCGCCGCCGCAAAGAAGCAGAAGCAAAAGATCGCCTGTCTCGAGCGGGCGCTTTTGATCGGCGACGCGCTGCCGGAAGCTCGCCGCAAGGCATTCGCAGATCATGGCGTCGCGGCGCGTCTGGCGTATGTGGCGCTGGAAGCAGGCGTGATCGCCTACGAGTCGGAGAACGACGCCGGCGAACTGATCGACGGACTCATCGTCAACGAGGGCGTCATTCTGGAAATCGTCAAGCCCGGCGCATGCGAGCCGGCGTCTGCCGGGCAGATCGGCGAAATCGTCATCACGCGCCTGAATGCGGACTACCCGCTGCTGCGTTTCGGCACGGACGATCTGTCTGCGGTCATTCCCGGCCCGTCGCCCTGCGGTCGCACGAACCTGCGCATCCGTCACATCGCCGGCAAGGCGTCGCGACTCGACCGCAAGACGCCCCCGCCCGCCCGCACATGATTCCGAATGTCCTGTCGATCGCCGGGTCCGATCCCTCGGGCGGCGCCGGCATCCAGGCCGACCTGAAAACCATCGCAGCGCTGGATTGCTATGGCATGGCGGTCATCACCGCGCTGACGGCGCAGAACACGCGCGGCGTCTCGGGCGTGCATGTTCCGCCGGCTGATTTCATCGCGCGTCAGATCGACGCCATTTTCGACGACATCGACGTCGCCGCCGTGAAGATCGGCATGCTGGCCGATCCGGCGATCGTCGAAGCCGTCGCGGACCGGCTTCGCCATCATCGGGCGCGCAATATCGTAGTTGATCCGGTGCTGGTCGCCACCAGCGGCGACAGTCTCGGCGGACCGGGCGTGGTCGAAGCGATGCGGCGTCATCTGCTGCCGCTGGCGACGCTCATCACGCCCAACATGCCGGAGGCCGCCGCCCTCTCGGGACGGCCGGAACCGCGCACGCTGGGGGATCTCGAACAGATCGCCGAAGCCCTGCGGGCGGACGGCTGCGCCGCCGTGCTCGTCAAGGGCGGCCACATGAGCGGCGACAGCGCCGACGACGTGCTGGCGGACGCCGCCGGCCTGCAGACTTTCAGCGCCCTCCGGGTGGCGACACGAAACACCCACGGCACCGGCTGCACGCTCTCCTCCGCCATCGCGGCGCATCTGGCGCGCCGCCTGCCCCTGCATGCGGCCGTGGACTCCGCCAAGCGCTATCTGACCGGCGCGCTCCTGCATGCCGATGGGCTGAAGGTCGGCGGCGGTCACGGTCCTGTCGATCATGGCTGGGCGCACCGTCCCTAGGGCGGCAACCTTTCCTTAACCATGTTGGGCCAGCATCGGACTTGGCTTCGCTCGCCCCGCCGCGTCCATGTTGGCGCCACGAAGCGGACGCGATTTACGGCGAAGCTCGTGGGCGTCGAACGGCGCCATAGCAAGGGAACAACATGAGCTCTCATTCGCGCAGGGATGTCGTCCACGGGCTCGCGGCCGCCGCTGCGGGCGCCGCTCTGGGCGGCGGCGCGCCCGCCTTCGCCCAGCAGGGGCTCCGGCCACAGAAATTCACCTCGATCGAGCTTCTGGACAATGGCCACAAGTTCTTCGGCTCGATCTCGCGCGGTCTCGCCAAGATCGTCGAGGAGGCCACGCGGCGCTGGGGCCAGCCCAACGCCTATGTGCTGGGCCAGGAAGGCTCGGGCGCGTTTCTCGCCGGCCTGCGCTACGGCGAAGGCACGATGTATACCCGCAACGCCGGCGACAAAAAGCTTTACTGGCAGGGCCCCTCGCTCGGCTTCGACGCCGGCG
>CANJEY010000044.1 GCA_947472615.1 Beijerinckiaceae bacterium | reverse complement strand
TCCCGCATCATCGCCTGCGCGAGTTCGTGCGAATTGTCGCAGGGAATCAGACGGTCGGCGTAGGGGCCGAAGATTTCCGGAATGCCACCGACGTTGGTGGCGATCATCGGCATGCGGCCGCCGGCTGCTTCCAGCACCACATAGGGCAGGGATTCGGCGCGCGACGGCACGACCAGCAGACGGCCGCGCGTAAATGCTTCGCGGGCGGGCAACACGCCGGCGAAACTGATCTGGTCGGCGAGGCCGCGATCGCGCGCCTGCGCGGTCGGTTGCGCCTCATCCGGGCCGGAGCCGACAAGGACGGCGCGCGGCTTGCGGCCGCTCTGTCGCCCGACTTCGGAGATGGCGTCGATCAGCGTGTCGATGCCTTTGGCCGAACGCAGTTCTCCGACATAGACGAAGTCGGCCGGATCGGCGCAGGGCGCGACGGGTACGAATTCGTTGTCGCTGATGCCGTTCAGCACCACACGCTCCATACCGCGCGGCGTGCCCACATAACGGTGGAAGCAGGTGCCGATGAAGGCGCTCTCGAACAGGAAGATGTCGGTGGCGCGGTCGAGTACGCCCTCAACGCCCATGTAGAGGCTGTGCAGGAACGAGCCCGGATTGTAGTTGAAGCTGCCGCCGTGTGGCGTATAGGCGCGCACCGATGGGCCGCCCAATCCGATGAGACGCGGGAAGCGCGCCATAGAAGGCGCCCTTCGAGCCGTGGCCGTGCACGATGTCCGGGCTCGCCGCCCGCACGCGGCTGATGACATGCGACACGGCTGCAATGTCCGAGACGTGCGGATTGCGATGCATCGGTACGCGCGATAGGCCGAGTTCGAGAGACGGCGCGAGTTCGTTGAGGATTTTGGTAGCCCTGTCTCCGCCCGTCAGCGAATCCGCAATCAGCCCGACCTTGTGTCCGCGGGCGACCTGCTCGCGCGCGAGGTCGATGACGTGGCGAAAGAGGCCGCCGAGCGGCGCCCTGAGCACGTGGATGATCTTCAGGCTAGACCCGTCGGGACTCTCGGTCGACATGTACGCACGCCTCCAACTCGCTCAAAACCAGCGCTCCCGCACCGTGATCGTGTCGCCAGGACGCACCGGGGTCGTCATCGGAACCGATCCGGTGATCGGGTAACCGTTAACAACTCGTGTCATGTCGACGCTCGACCGCGATGCGCGCGGGGCGAACCCGCCTGCGACCGCAATTGCGTTCTGTACCGACATTCCGTTGATATAAGGATACTGACCGGCGGTGGTGACCTCGCCGAGAATGAAGAAGGGCCGGTAGGCCTCGACCTCGACCGAGACTTTCGGCTCGCGCAGGAAGCCGGCGCGGAGCCGTCCCTCGATGGCGCGCTCGAGCTGGGCGGTCGTCGCGCCCTGTGCTGGAACGAGTCCGATGAGGGGCATCGAGATGCGTCCGCCGCCGTCGACCGCGTAGGAATTCGACAGGCTGTCCTGCCCGAACACGATGATTCTCAAGCGATCGCCGCTGGCCAGCGTATATGGCGCATTGGGATCGACCTCGAAGACGCGTGCGTTGTATCCCGGCCCGCCGCAGGCGGCCAGCGCGCAGGACAGAACAAGACACAATGCGATCAAGGAACGCCGCATGACGATTACCGCCGATCTGGAACCCAGGTCCTTCTTCGACTGAAGGGACCATTCTAGGTCCGAGATTTAGGGAAATATGGTTAACAAAGGCTGACTTGCGCCTGAAATTGGCGAGCGTGATTAACGTGCTCTCAACCATAAGCTGCCTATTAACGATAGTCAGACTGAGGGTGCGAGATGAGTAGAGCGTCGCGGACAATTCCTTTGGATGCAGAACCGGACCGGGGCGACGAGCTTGATCTCGTCGGAGTCGGGCAGGCGGTCGCGCGCAAGAAGTGGATCATTCTGGCGTCGGGCGTCGCGGCCTTTCTGGTCGCATTGACGTTCGTCAGCCTCGTTAAATCGCGCTTCACCGGCGAGGCGAAAGTCCTGATCGAGAATCAGGAGAGCTATTTCACGCGTCCCAATGCGTCGGAACCCTCGCAGGTGCCGGACGACGCGACGGTGACGAGCGCCGTGTCGCTGGTCACATCCCGCGATCTCGCGCGTGAAGCCATCAAGGCGCTCAATCTGCGCGGCAACAGCGAATTCGATCCGCTGGCGAGTGGTCCGGGCATCGCCTCGCAGGTGATGACGTTGTTGGGTCTCAAGCGATCCGTCGCCGACCTTGCGCCGGAAGAGCGCATCTTCGAAACGTATTTTGATCGTCTGACCGTTTTCAACGTCACCAAGTCGCGCGTGCTGCAGATCGAGTTTACGTCGAACGACGCCGAACTCGCGGCGCGCGGCGCCAACACGATCGCCAGCCTCTATATTGATGTGCAGTCGAAGGCGAAGCGCGAATCGGCCCGCATCGCGGCGAATTCGCTCGCCAATCTGTTAGGCGAATTGCGCGGCAAGTTGGCCGACGCCGAGGCTCGCGCCGAGAAGTCGCGCATCAGCTCCGGCCTGATGATGGGGTCGACCAACGCCACCATCAACGGCCAGCAATTGAGCGACATCAACGGGCAGATTTCGGTCGCCCGCACCACGCAGGCCGACGCCAATGCGAAAGCCAAGATGCTGCGCGAGGCGATCAAGAACGGCCGTCTCAGCAACATGTCGGAAATCGCCAACAACGATCTCGTTCGCCGGCTCAGCGAGCAACTGTCGACGTTGCGCAGCCAGATCGCGCTGGAATCGCGCACGCTCATGTCCGGGCATCCGCGCATCAAGGAACTGAACGCGCAGCTCGCCGACATGGAAGGCGAATTGCGGTCCGCCGCCAATCGCGCCGCGCGCCAGCTCGACAACGACGCCCTCGTCGCAAGGGCGCGCGTGGAAAACCTGCAAGCGGCGCTCGAATCGCAGAAGCGTAGCGTCGGCGGCACGAGCGCCGACGAAGTGCGCCAGCGGGAACTCGATCGCGAAGTGAAGAGTCTGCGCGATCAGGTCGAGGCGAACACCGCAAAATATCAGGATGCGATGGCCCGGCAGGAAGCCGAGTCGACGCCTGGCGATGCGCGCATTATCTCGCGCGCCGTCGCCCCGCAACTCGCGTCCTTCCCCAAGAAGGTGCCGATCCTGATCTTCGCGACCATCGCGGGCGTCGTCCTGTCGCTGGCGTGGATTTTGGCTTCCGAACTGCTCTCGGGCCGCGCCTTCATCGTCAATTCGGCACGCCCGGCGCGGATCGAGCCTGATTTTCACGACGAAGAACCGGAGGCGCGTCCGTCGGCCGCGCCAGCCGTGGCCGCCGCCGCGCCTGCCGCCGCTAACGCCATGCAGCGGCGCAAAGCCGGGCCTGAACAGGCGCTCGCCGAATCGCTCAGTCAGATCGCCAACCAGATCGCGGCGGGCGAACCCGGCGACTATGCGCTGCGCGTGCTCGTTACCGGCGAGAAGGACAGCGCCACGCAGGCTGCCCTTACATTGTCTCGTGCGCTCGCCTTGTCTCGCCGGGCGATCCTTGTCGATCTCGACGGCGGCGACGTGTCCCGCAACGGCTTCGGCGCGCTGACGAATGAAGTCGGCTTCGGCGAATTGATGTCGGGCGAAGCGTCGTTCTCGGAAGTGATCCACCGCGATCGTCTGTCGCGTCTTCATCTCGTGCCGCGTGGGCATGGCCCGGCGCCTGTCGGCGAAGATCTGGAGATGGCGGTCGATGCTCTGTCGCAGACTTATGATTTCGTCGTGTTCGTGACGCCGCCGGCGCGCGAGGACGAGACGGCGCTGACGCTTGGACCGGCCTCCGATTACGTGGTGATCATGGCCGAAGGCGGCAAGGAAAGCCGCGTGGTCGCCGATCTGCGCAGCAAATTCGTGCAGGCTGGAGCAGGCGAAGTACTGGTCGCCAACGACGACACGAACGGACGTGGACCGGGTCGCCGCACGGCGGCCTGAGGCTACAGCTTTCCGACAAATCGAAATGAAAGGCGCGGCGAAAGTCGCGCCTTATCCGTGCATCAGTTCGCGCGCCTTCTGGGCGATCGTCCACGCCCACGGGTTCTGCTTCACGAAGCGCTTCAGTCGCAGGCGGGCGGATTCGCGCAGCACATAGGCGCGCCCCTTCAGGGTGACAGCGTGCAGCGTGTCGAACAGATGTTCGGACTGGTCGCACCATGACGACTTGTAGCGTGCTTCGCCGATGCCGAGGTCGTAAGCGCGATAGCCGCGATCGCACATCATCTCCATCATCGACATCAGCAGCAGGTCGCCGGGGCTGGTGCGGCCGATCTCGGAATCCTGATCGAACGAATTGATCATCGCGTGGAAGCGGCCGCGATGCTGCGAGCCCGCATAGACGGCGACGATGCGCTCGCCCGCCGTCAGGGCATGCAGTTCGATGGCGGGCGCACCCGCCGCAAGACCGCTGGCGCAGGCGGCTTCGAGGAATTCGCGCGATTGCGGAGTCTCGAAATCGCTGGCGATCTTCTTCTGGCGGAAGCGTTCGAGCTTCTGGGCGAAGAATGCGTCGAGAATCGCTTTCACCTCGTCGGGCGTGCTGGCGACCTTGTGCGCCACCGGCCCCCACTCGGACAATTTCTTGCGCTTCTTGCGCAGCTTCTTGCGCGCGTCGCCCGATAGGCGCTGCGTGATGAAGGCTGCGCCATTGGGACCGAGCGTCGCGCTGTGACATTCGCTCGGGCTGCGCTGATGCGGCAGCAGCGCCAGCGGATTGGGAACGCCCTCCCAGCTTTCCGGCTGGTTGGACAAGACGAAGTCGTCGGGCTTCAGCCGCGACTTCAGCGCTGCGGCGCGCAGCAGCGATGCGACGTCGGCGCGGTCGAAGTGCGCGCCGGGGCGCACGAGCGGAATGTTGGAATTGGAGTCGCGGCCGCCGAGAAAATTGATGAGCCTGATCGAACCCTGCTGCACGATGCCGAATGGCAGTAACGCGACCGGCGTGCCGTTCGCCGCATGGGCGACGACGATCATTGGGGTGACGCCGGCCGGGCGGCCGATGGTTTCAATCCACGGCATGAGCCAGCGGCGTGTCTGATAGGCGGAAGCGGGCGCCACAGCTTCGAGATCGTCCCACGCTTCGGCGGAGTCAGCGGGATTTTCGAACACGTCGATGCGGCCGAGGCTGCGCGCACCTTCGCGGCGGCCTGCACCCGATCGGGCGCCGACGCGTCGGTCGGATGGCAATACGGAAGCCTGATCAGACATGCTCGACGTCTTCCATGCAGGAACTTCGGCTTAACGCCCCATGACTATCATGGGATGAAATCGTTAATGCGCGGGCAAGGATTCCAGCCATGAATGTACCTGTGGCGCGTCGATTCCGCGAGCAGATGATCGCATCAGGTTTCAACGTGCTTAACGCAACTGGCCTGCATCGCATCGCGCGGCCGCTGACGCAGGGGCGCGGCGCGATCCTGATGTTTCACCATGTGCGGCCGTGGAGCGGCGAGGAGTTCGCTCCCAATCGCCTGCTCGAAATCACGCCGCAGTTTTTCGACACCGTGTTGACGACCGTGAAGGACAGCGGCTTCGACATCATTTCGCTCGATGAGGCGGTCGCGCGTCTGGCCCATCAAGGACGGCGCTCCGACAGGCCGTTCGTGGTGCTGACGTTCGACGACGGTTATCGCGACAATCGCGATTACGCGCTGCCGATCATGCGCCGCCACAAGGCGCCGTTCACGCTGTTCGTGACATCGGGCTTCGCCGATCGCAGCGCGCGGCTGTGGTGGGTGGAGCTGGAAGAGGCGATCCGCGCCCAGCCCCGGATGCGGGCGCGATTCGGCGACATCACGCTGGAGCGCTTCGCCCGCACCCCTGAAGAGAAGCAGAAAGCGTTCGACGAAATCTACTGGCTGCTGCGGCCGGGGCCGGAGCAGCGGCTGCTCGACGTCGTTGCGGACCTCTGCGGGCAGGCCGGGATAGATCCCGCCTCGCTGGCGGCTCGGTTGTGCATGGACTGGAGCGAACTCGCCGAGATCGCCGCCGATCCGTTGTGCACGATCGGCGCGCATACGATGACGCATCCCATGCTGGCGAAGCACGACGACGAGACGGTCCGTCGCGAGATCATCGACGGGCGGATGTTCTCGACCACGAAAGTCGACGGCACGGACAACGTCTATATCTTCCGCTATCAGGGCCATCAGTCGATGTTTGTCGTCACCAAGGCGGGAGTCATCGCATCCGACCCCATTGGGTTGCGGCGTCCGCAGGCGGTTGTGGCCTATCTGGCCGAAATCAAGAAGGTCACCAATCAGCCGATCAAGTACCTCGTTTACAGCCATCCGCACTACGATCACATCACCGGCGGCAAGCCGTTCAAGGACGCCGGCGCGAAAATCGTCGCCCACAAGGATACGATTGCGCAGCTCAAGCGCTTCCCGAACGCGGATATTCCGCTTCCTGATGAGGCCGTCGGCGACAAGCGTGTGATCAAACTCGGCGATACGACGCTTGAACTGCTCTATGTCGGCGCGAACCATTCGGACGGCGCTCTGGTGATGCGCCTGCCGAAGGAGAAGCTGATCTTCGCGGTGGATTTCGCGCCGATCCAGAGCCTGCCGTTCCGCAACATGCCCGACACCCGCAACCCGGCCGACTGGGAAGCGTCGCTCAAGCGGCTCGCGGCCCTTGAATGGGATCGCATGATCCCCGGCCATCCGGGACCGGGCGGACGTCTCGGATCCAAGAAGGACGTGACGGATCTCCAGGATTACTTCAAGGATCTGACAGTCGCGGTGAAGAAGGCCGCTGACGAAGGCAAGTGCAACGACACCGCGATGCGCGAAATCAAGCTGCCGAAATACGAATCGTGGGGCAATTACGCCTCGACCCTGCCGATGAACATCGATCGGCTCTGCTATACCCACAACGGCTACTAAACCTCGGACTTGAGATCAAAAGGCGCGTCTGAGCAATCAGGCGCGCTTTTGTTTTGAGAAACTCAAAGACCACGCTTATTCGGCGTCCTTGCGCTCCATCCACTTGATGAGCGGAAAGATGGGCAAAACCCAGCTCACGCCGAGCAGCGCGTAAAACAGGCCCTGCACGAGCCCGTTCGCCTCCTGTAGGGCGCGCGCCTGCGCCAGCGCCATGGCGACCAGCGCGTAAACCGTCACGAAGGCGATGATCAGGGCGGTTCCGGCGAGCTTGCGGGTGCGGCGGGTCATGGATTGTCCGGGTGCGGCGGCCCGTCCCGTGGACGGGGCGGGGCTCGCGTCCTATGTGTCCCGACACGTTCCAATTGCCAACCCCTCAGGTCGATCAGCATGACCATTGTCGGAGACATTGCGGCCGCGCCAGTAGCCCGGCTGCCGGTCGCCCCGAGCCTTGCGCCGGTGCGCGCTTGGTTGTGGGCGACGGCGGCGCTGGTGTTTCTGATGGTGGTGGTGGGCGGCGCGACGCGGCTCACAGAGTCAGGCCTGTCGATCACTGAATGGAAGCTGGTCGCCGGCGTTCTGCCGCCCCTTTCGGACGCATCTTGGCAGGCCGAGTTCGACGCCTACAAACAAATTCCCCAATATTCCCAATTGTTTCCGACGATGAGCTTGAGCGATTTCAAGTTCATCTTTTACTGGGAGTGGAGCCACCGGCTGCTGGGTCGGTTGATCGGCGTCGTCTTCGCCCTACCGCTCGCATGGTTCTGGCTGCGCGGCTATCTGACGAATCGGATGAAGTGGCAATTCTCGGCCCTGCTGGCGCTCGGCGGCCTGCAGGGCGCGGTCGGCTGGTGGATGGTGAAATCGGGACTTGCTGGCCGGGTCGAAGTCGCGCCCGAACGGCTGGCGACGCATCTGCTGTTGGCCTCGATCACCTTCGCGGCGCTGGTCTGGCTCGCCGTCGGGCTGCGGCCGAAGCCGCGCGAAGCGGCGACCTCCGGTCAGCGGCGCATTGTGAAAGTTCTGCTCGGGCTGACGCTGGTGCAGATCGGCCTCGGGGCGCTGGTCGCAGGCCTGCGGGCAGGGCTGACCTATAATACGTGGCCGCTCATGGACGGCCGCCTCGTTCCACCGATGGCGCATCTGACGGCGCTCGATCCGCTGTGGCGAAACCTGTTCGAGAATGTCACGGCGGTTCAGTTCGACCACCGGATGGCCGCCTATGTCCTGCTCGGACTGGCGATCTGGCATGCTGTCGCGGTTTCGGGCTCCACCACTACGTCGGTGCGGGGCCGGGCGAGGGCGCTGGCGGGGTTGATCGTCGTGCAGGCTGGGCTGGGGATTGCGACCCTCCTGATGGTTTTGCCGGAGGGGCGCATCCCGCTGGCCCCGGCGCTGCTGCATCAGGCGGTCGCGATGGCGGTACTCGCCATGGCGACCATTCATGCCCGCCGGCTGGCTCAGCGATAGACCAGAACCGGAATCGTCGAGTGGGTCAGAACCTTCTGGGCCTGGCTGCCAAGGACCACCGCCGTCATGCCGGAGCGTCCGTGCGAGGCCATGACGATCAGGTCGCAGGCCTTCTTTTTCGCGGTGTCGATGATCGCCTCGTAGGGCTGATCGGCCGAAACCGCGAGAGTCTCGCACGGCACGCCGGCCGCCGTCGCCTTCGCCGCGACGCCTCCGAGGAGCTTCTTCGACTGCTCCTGCAGCACCTGATCGAGTTCGTTGCTCTTCTCGAATCCGGGGTCGAGCGAGTAGTATGGATAGAGGGGCTGCACCGTGACGGCGACGACGCGGGCGGATATGGCCTTCGCCAGCGCGAGGCCGTTTTCAACCGCCTTGTCAGCGAGTTGAGATCCGTCGCTGGCGATCAGAATCGACTTGTACATTTCGTTCCCCTTTTGCTCGCCGGGCTTTTACGCCCATGGCTATCATGTGAGCATTTTCGGACTTGGAACGATATGCGGCAGATCAAGATCGCCGTTTTGGCTCTGGTAAAATCAGGAGTCGCGTCAGTGCCTTAAGGGGGTTGCCTGACAAATCGAATCGGGCGGCTGCGAAAGCGGTTCAACATCTTCCTGTGGGCGATGGGCGATCGCCGGCTTGAGAAACTGATTCAAGCCGGCGTCGCAAGTGGGGTCTCAGCCCGCAGCCAGCGCCTGATCGAGATCGGCGATCAGATCGGCGGCGTCCTCAATGCCGATCGACAGGCGCACCACGTCCGGGCCGGCGCCGGCGGTGGCCTTCTGCTCGTCCGTCAACTGGCGGTGCGTGGTCGAGGCCGGGTGAATGACCAGCGAGCGCGTGTCGCCGACGTTGGCGAGGTGGGAGAATAGCTTCAGGTTTTTCACCAGCGCGAGGCCGGCGTCGTAGCCGCCCTTCAATCCGAAAGTGAAGACCGCGCCGGCGCCCTTCGGGCAATATTTGCGGGCGAGGTTGTGATAGCGGTCGCCCGGCAGGCCGGCGTAGCTGACCCATTTCACCTTGTCGTGCTGCGCCAGATGCTGGGCGATCACGAGGGCGTTATCCGAGTGGCGCTGCATGCGCAGCGGCAACGTCTCGATCCCGGTCAGGAACATGAACGAGTTGAACGGCGAAAGCGCCGGGCCGAGGTCGCGCAGGCCCAGCACCCGGCAGGCGATCGCGAAGGCGAAATTGCCGAAGGTTTCGCCCAGCACCATGCCGTTGTACTCGGGCCGGGGGGCCGACAGAATCGGGTAGCGCTTGTCGGCCATCCAGTCGAACGAGCCGCCGTCGACGATCACGCCGCCGATGGAATTGCCGTGGCCGCCCAGGAACTTCGTGGCCGAATGCACCACAATGTCCGCCCCGTATTCGAACGGCCGGGTCAGGTAGGGGGTCGCCAGCGTATTGTCGACGATCAGCGGCACGCGGGCCTGTCGGGCGATCTTGGCGATCGCCTCAATGTCGCACACGATGCCGCCCGGATTGGCGATCGACTCGATGAAGATCGCCTTGGTGCGGGGCGAAATGGCCGCCTCGATGCTTGCGAGATCGTCCGGGTCGGCCCATTTCGGGGTCCAGCCGAAGTTTTTGTACGAGTGATTGAACTGGTTGATCGAGCCGCCGTAAAGCTTGTTCGAGGCGACGAATTCGTCGCCGGGTTGCATCAGCGTGTGGAAGGTCAGGAATTCCGCCGCATGGCCGGACGCGACGCCGAGCGCCGCCGTTCCGCCCTCAAGCGCCGCGACGCGCTCCTCGAACACGCCCGTCGTCGGGTTGGTGATGCGCGTATAGATATTGCCGAACGCCTGCAGGCCGAACAGCGACGCGGCGTGGTCGACGTCGTCGAACACGAAGGACGTCGTCTGATAGATCGGGGTCGTGCGCGCCTTGGTGGTCGGATCGGGGTGCGCGCCGGCGTGGATGGCGAGCGTCGAAAAGCCGGGGGCTTTTGGGGTCTGATCGGCAGGCATGAGGTTCCCTCCTGATGGAATGGGCCGGGGCAGGGCGAATTTCTAGCAAAAATGGGTAAACGGCGATTGACCATTCGGCCGAATGGTTGACCCGCCCGCCGCCGGGGCCGAAGACAGCGGCTGGAATGACCGGCGGGACTCAGGCGATGCAGGACGGATCGAACGACGCGGCGCTGCGCAAGGCGAAGGTGAATGTGGTCAGGCTGGCGGCCGCGCAGGCGCTGGCCGGCGGCAATTCGACCGTCATCATCGCCACGGCCGGCATCGCGGGCTCGATGCTGTCGCCCGATCCGGCCTACGCCACCGTCCCGGTGTCGATTTTCATCGTCGGTTCGGCCGTTGCCACATTGCCGCAGGGCTGGGTGGCGCGCGAATGGGGCCGGCGGACGGCCTTCATCATCGGCACAGCGGTCGGTTGCGCGACGGGCCTTGTCGGATCGCTGGCGATGTATCTGGGGTCGTTCTGGCTGCTGTGCGCCGCGACCTTTCTTGGCGGAATCTATCAGGCTGTGGCGGCGTCTTACCGATTCGCCGCAACTGATGGCGCGCCCGCCGCTTTCCGGCCCAAGGCCATCTCGTGGGTGATGGTCGGCGGGATTTTCGCCGCTATTCTGGGGCCGCAGCTCGTCCAGTGGACGATGAACATCTGGCAGCCCTACCTGTTCATGGCGAGCTATCTGGCGCAGGCTGGCACTGCGCTCGTCGCCATGGCGATTCTGGCCGGGGTCGACCTGCCGAAGCCCACTGCCGCCAGCATCGCCGCCGGGCGGCCGCTGATGGACATAGCCGCGCAGCCGTCCTTCATCGCGGCGGCGCTCTGCGGAGTCGTCGCCTACGGGCTGATGAACCTCGTGATGACCTCCGCGCCGCTGGCGATGAAGATGTGCGGGCTGAGCCTCAGCGATTCGAATCTCGGCATCCAGTGGCACGTGCTGGCGATGTTCGGGCCCAGCTTTTTCACCGGCTCTCTGGTGTCGAAATTCGGGGCGCGGCGGATTGTGGCAATCGGTCTGGCGCTGATCGCCGTCGCGGCGCTGATCGGCATGGCGGGGCTGACCGTCTGGCACTTCTGGATCGGGCTGATCTTTCTCGGCGTCGGCTGGAATTTCGGCTTCGTCGGCGCATCCGCGATGGTGGTCGAGACGCATCGCCCCGAGGAGCGCAATAAAGTGCAGGCGTTCAACGACTTTCTGGTGTTCGGCACGATGGCGATCGGATCGTTTTCGTCGGGTCAATTGTTGACGTCGTACGGTTGGGCGATGGTCAATGAAGTCGTATTCGCCCCGATCGTGTTGGCCTGGATCGCGCTCTACGCCGCCTCGCGGCTGGCCGTCCGCCCGGCCGGGCCTAGGGCCGCCTAAAGGCCACTGGACAAGTTGCGGCAAGTGCGTCTAAAGCGCCTTGCCGCATTGCTGGACGTCCGGCTTTCTGGCAAGAGGGGCGCGCGCGCGGGCCAAAAGTCCCGCCTCGACCTTCCAAATATTCGGTTTCACCGAGTTTCCGCGGTCACGACGAAGAAACAAGAGGGCTGACCTCCATGAGTTCCATTTGGCTGATCATATTGGGCGGTCTGCTGTCCATCGTATATGGGGCGGTGACGATCTCCGGCCTGATGAAGGCGGACGCTGGCTCCCAGCGCATGCAGGAAATCGCCGGCGCCATCGCTGAAGGCGCACAGGCCTATCTCCGCCGTCAGTATGTGACGATCGGCATAGTGGGCGCCGTCATCCTCGTCATCCTTGGCCTGCTGCTCGGCAAGGAAGTCGCCATCGGCTTCCTGATCGGCGCGGTGCTCTCGGGCGCCGCCGGCTTCATCGGTATGAACGTCTCGGTGCGCGCCAACGTCCGCACCGCGCAGGCGGCGACCCAGTCGCTGGCCGGCGGCCTCGACATCGCCTTCAAGGCGGGCGCCATCACCGGCATGCTGGTGGCGGGCCTCGCGCTGCTCGGCGTCTCTGTCTACTACTGGGTTCTCACTGGCCCGATGGGTATGGCGGTCGACAGCCGCACCGTGATCGACGCGCTCGTGGCGCTCGGCTTCGGGGCCTCGCTGATCTCGATCTTCGCCCGTCTCGGCGGCGGTATCTTCACCAAGGGCGCTGACGTCGGCGCCGACCTCGTCGGCAAGGTCGAGGCCGGCATTCCGGAAGACGATCCGCGCAACCCTGCGACCATCGCCGACAACGTGGGCGACAACGTCGGCGATTGCGCCGGCATGGCGGCCGACCTGTTCGAGACCTATGCGGTGACGGTGGTCGCCACCATGGTGCTCGGCGCGATCTTCTTCGCCGGTCAGCCCTCGCTCGCCAATTCGATGATTTACCCGATGGCGATCTGCGCCACCTGCATCGTGACGTCGATCATCGGCACCTACTTCGTCAAGCTCGGCTCCAACCAGTCGATCATGGGCGCGCTCTACAAGGGCCTGATCGCCACCGGCGTTCTGTCGATCGGCGGTCTGTGGATCGCTACCCAGTTCGTCGTCGGCTGGGGTGAAATGGGCAAGGTGGCCGGTCAGTCGATCGTCGGCTCGAACCTGTTCATCTGCGGCCTCGTCGGTCTCGTCGTTACCGGCCTGATCGTGGTGATCACCGAGTACTACACCGGCACCGGCAAGCGCCCGGTCGTGTCGATCGCGCAGGCGTCCGTCACCGGCCATGGCACGAACGTCATTCAGGGTCTGGCGGTGTCGCTCGAATCGACAGCGCTTCCGGCGCTGGTGATCGTCGGCGGCATCATCTCGACCTACCAGCTCGCCGGCCTCTACGGCACGGCGATCGCGGTGACGACCATGCTCGGCCTCGCCGGCATGATCGTGGCGCTCGACGCCTTCGGTCCTGTTACCGACAACGCCGGCGGCATCGCCGAAATGGCCGGCCTTCCGAAGGAAGTCCGCCACTCGACCGACGCTCTCGACGCGGTCGGCAATACCACCAAGGCCGTCACCAAGGGCTACGCCATCGGCTCGGCTGGTCTCGGCGCGCTCGTGCTGTTCGCCGCCTACACGAACGACCTCGCAGCGTTCACCAAGGCGGGCCTGCCGTACTTCAAGGACATGGGCGTCGTCTCCTTCGACCTGTCGAACCCCTACGTGGTCGCCGGCCTGATCTTCGGCGGTCTGATCCCGTATCTGTTCGGCGGCATCGCGATGACCGCCGTCGGCCGCGCCGCCGGTTCGGTCGTCGAGGAAGTCCGCCGCCAGTTCAAGGAAAAGCCCGGCATCATGAAGGGCACCGATCGTCCCGATTACGGCCGCGCGGTGGACATGCTGACCAAGGCGGCGATCAAGGAAATGATCATCCCGTCGCTGCTGCCGGTTCTGGCTCCGTTCATCGCCTATTACGGCGTGTACTGGATCTCCGGCTCCAAGGCTTCGGGCTTCGCGGCGCTCGGCGCGATGCTGCTTGGTGTGATCGTCAACGGCCTGTTCGTCGCCATCTCGATGACGTCTGGCGGCGGCGCCTGGGACAACGCCAAGAAGTCGTTCGAAGACGGCTTCATCGACAAGGACGGCGTGAAGCACCTCAAGGGCTCTGACGCGCACAAGGCGTCGGTGACCGGCGACACCGTCGGCGACCCCTACAAGGACACCGCCGGCCCGGCCGTGAACCCGGCCATCAAGATCACCAACATCGTGGCCCTGCTGCTGCTGGCGATCCTCGCCCACGGCTGAGCCGACAGCGACCGAGAAATCGAAAAGGCCGGGCGAAAGCCCGGCCTTTTTCGTTGTCGGCCTGTACGAAAAAGGCCGCCCGGAGGCGGCCTTTCGATAAATCAGAAGCGCAGCAGGCCCTGCACGGCGTTACGCAGGAACGAGGGTTCGCTGCCGGCGGTCGGGGTCGTGCGCGACACGAAGTCGAAAAGCTTGCCGTCCTGCATGCCGTAGTTGGCGACGCGCTCGACGCGCTTGTTCTTGGTGAAATAGATCGCCAGCACGCGCTGGTCTGTGACCTTCTGGGCGTTGTAGGCGAGCTGCCGGTTGGTGTCCTGGCTGATGTAATACCACGCGTCGCCGCCGACCGTGGAGGTCGTGGAGGGCGTGCCCATGATCACCAGCACCTGCTCAGCCGAGGAACCGGGTTTGACCTGCTCCAGCGCTTTTTCGTCGATGACGTAGCCGCGCGGCACTTCGCCGTCGTAGCCCAGACAGCCGCCGAGAGATGCGGCCAGCGCCGCAACCGCGAAAAACTTGCCGAAAGTCGCGCCGCGGCTGGCCTCGCCCGCGCGTTTACCCATCACCAAACGCCGCATCGAGCGTCTCCAAATCGGCCCGATACGCCGGGCGGTAACTCAACGGACCGCGAAAACGCTGTTTTCGCTTGCATCCGACCGTTGCGATGCCTAACCCCCGGACACATGAAAAGCAAGACAGCGAGCGATTTCGCCTTCCCGGCCATGAGGGTCTGGCGTCCATGATCTTTGGCCTGTTTCGCCGCGATCCGAACCGCCAAGTCATTGAACGCCTTCACGGCGAGATCATGGCGGCGGCCCGCCAGCCGGCGCTTTTCCTCGATTTCGGCGTCGCCGATACGGTTGAGGGGCGCTTCGAGGCGCTGACTCTGATCGCCGCCATCGCGCTGCGCCGCATGTCGCGGCTGCCACCGCCAGCCGGACAACTGGCGCAGCAACTGACCGACGCGATCTTTGCGCATTTCGATGTCGCAATGCGTGAGATGGGCGTGGCGGACGTCGGCGTCGCCAAGCGCATGAAGACGCTGGCGCAGGGGTTTCTGGGTCGCTCGGCCGCCTATGGGACTGCGCTCGATCAGGGCGGCTGCGAACTCGAGGCGGCGATTCTGCGCAATGTCTATGGCGGGCAGGGGAGCGCTGCGTCCCTTGCGGCCTACGCGGTTTCCTGCGCCGCGGCGCTGGAGACGGCCGACCTGACGACCTATCTCAAAGGTCCGCTGCCATTCCCGCCGGCGCCCAGCACGGAGGCCAGATGATGTCCGCCAAAGATGCTCCCCGCCAGCCTGCGGTTCGCCCGCCGTTTTCCCGGCCGTTCGAGGTCGCGGAGCTACAGCGCGATCGGTCCGTGAGAATTGCGGTCGAAGCCAGCCCGGACGAATGCGCCGCGGTCGCGGCCAGTCTGGGTCTCGAAGCCGTGCGCCTCTGCAAGGCTCGCTATGAACTGACCGGTCTGGCGCGCGGCGTTGTGCGCGTGCAGGGAACGCTCGACGCCGACATCTCCCAGACCTGCGTGGTGACGCTCGAACCGTTCGACAGCCGCATCTCCGAGACCGTCGACGTCAAGTTCGCCCCCGAGGCGGGGCCGGTCCGTCCGGGCCGGGAGAAGACCACGATAGCCGAAGCCGAGACCATCACGATGGACGAGGACCCGCCGGACCCGATCGTCGACGGCCGGATAGATCTCGGTCAGGTCAGCGTGGAGTTTCTGGTGCTGGCGCTCGATCCCTATCCGCGCAAGCCGGGCGTCGAGTTCGCCCTGCCGCAGGACGATGTGCCGGAGCCGGAGGAATCGCCGTTCGCGGCGCTGGCGAGGCTGAAGGGCGGCGAGACCTGATCCGCCATTTCGCTTGTCCGGCGGCCCGCCGGAGCCTACCTTCCGATCAAACAAGCCGGGAGGAAACATGCGAAAAATATTGATCGGCGCAGTCGCGTTCGGATTGTCTGTCGCGGCGTCCACATGGCATCTGGCGACGGCGGCCGACTGGAAAGACGCCAAGATCGTCCCCGCCGACCAGCGCGCCTGGCGCAAGGGCGCAAACCTGACGGGCGCGGAGATCGCCGGCGACCGCAACAAGCAGGGTTCGCTCTACGTCAACCACGTCATCTACGCCAAGGGCGTGCAGATCACTCCGCACACGCATCCCGACGAACGCGTCGTGACGGTCTTGGCCGGTGTGTTTTATCAGGGCATCGGCGACGTCTTCGATGAGTCGAAAGCTCATGCGCTGCCCGCCGGGAGCGTCATCGTCCTCCCGCCCGGGACGCCGCATTACGGCTTCGCGAAAGACGGCGATGTGACGCTTCAGGAAATCGGGACCGGCCCGACCGCGACGATTCCATGGCCGGCCGCCAAGGGAAAATAGGCTGTCGCGGGTCCAAATGGCCGGGATTGCGTTCCGGAAGCAAAGCGCTATTGTCCGCGCGCCTTTCGAAAGCGGGACACGTGGACGCGCCGTCCGGCAAGAAGTACGGCCCGTTCAGGAGCGCCCGCGTCAATGGTGAGATCGATCCGCATTTCTCTGGATGCGATGGGAGGCGATCACGGTCCGGCCGTGACGATTCCCGGCGCAGCGCTGGCGCTCGATAAGTTTCCCAACGCGACGTTCCTTATCTATGGCGACGAGGCGCAGGTTCAGCCGTTGCTGGCCGCGCATCCGAAGCTCGCCGCCAAGACGCGCTTCTTTCCCACGACCGTCGCGATCCAGATGGGCGACAAGCCCAGTCAGGCGCTGCGCAAGGGACGCCGCGTTTCGTCCATGTGGCAATGCATGGAGGCCGTGAAGACCGGCGACGCAGATGTCGCCGTCTCGGCCGGCAACACGGGCGCGCTGATGGCCATGGCCAAGTTCTGTCTGCGCACCATGGCCCCGATCGACCGGCCGGCGATCGCCGGCCTGTGGCCGACGATCCGTGGCGAGTCGGTGGTGCTCGACATCGGCGCGTCGATCGGCGCGGATGCGCAACATCTCGTCGATCTCGCCATCATGGGCGCCGCCATGGCCCGCATCGTTCTGGGCGTCGAGCGCGCCAGCGTCGGCCTGCTCAATGTGGGCGTTGAAGAGATCAAGGGCATCGAGGAAGTTAAGGCGGCCGGCCGCATCCTGCGCGAGAGCGAGTTGCCGGGCATCGATTACCACGGCTTCGTCGAGGGCGACGATCTCGGCAAGGGCACGGTCGACGTGGTCGTGACCGAGGGTTTCACCGGCAATATCGCGTTGAAGACTGCCGAGGGCACCGCCAAGCAAATCGGCCAGTATCTGCGCGAGGCCTTGTCCAGCAGCCTGATGTCAAAGATCGGCTATTTCTTCGCCCGCAACGCTTTCGCGGCCCTTCGCAAGCGCATGGACCCGCGTCGCGTCAATGGCGGCGTGTTTCTGGGCCTTGAGGGCATTGTGATCAAGAGTCACGGCGGAACGGATGCGATCGGATTTTGCCGGGCGATCGAAATCGCGTACGACATGGCGCAACACGACCTTCTC
>CANJEY010000043.1 GCA_947472615.1 Beijerinckiaceae bacterium | reverse complement strand
TCAGCGTTCATCAGGCGACCTCTCTTTGCAGAACTGGAAATTCGTCGGACACAATTCGTGGGTCGCGGCCGACCCAGACGGACACGGTCAATTTGTTGTCGCCCTTCGAGTCGGGCGCGAGATCGCGGTGATCGGCCACATCGAGGCCGGCGTCGCGCATGAAGTCGTCGATTTCCGACGGCGCGAAGCCAAGGCGGCGATGGGCGTGCTCCTCGCGCAGGAATTCGAGCGAGTGCGGCGCAAAGTCGATCACCACGAGACGCCCGCCGGGGCGCAGGACCCGCGCGGCTTCGCGCACAGCGCGGCCGGGATCATCGAGGTAATGCAGAACCTGATGCACGATGACGAGATCGTATCCGTCGCGCTCGACCGGCAGCGCATAGATGTCGCCCTGCCGCAGCAGCGCATTGCGCAAGCCAGCCTTCTCCAGCCGCGAGCGCGCGACGTTGAGCATCGCAGGACTCTGGTCGACGCCGACCGCGCGCTCGGCGAAGGGCGCGACGAGTTCCAGCATCCGGCCCGTGCCGGTTCCGAGATCCAGCACCGCCCGCACCGGCTTGTCGCCGATCACGTCACGGACGGCGCGCTCGACCAGTTCTTCCGGCACATGCAGGGAGCGCAACTCGTCCCAGTTGCGCGCCTGCGTGGCGAAATAGCGTGCGGCCTCGTTGGCGCGCGCCTGCCGCACTTCCGAGAGCCGCGCCCGATCGGACGCTGGCGCATCCTCCTTCGGATCGACCCGGCAGACGATCTGCCGCGCCAGTTCCGACCCCGCGCCACGTTCGGACAGCCGGAAGAAGGCCCACGCGCCCTCGCGGTGGCGATCCACCAGCCCGGCTTCCACCAGCAGCTTGAGGTGGCGCGAGATGCGCGGCTGCGACTGGCCGAGGATCGTCACAAGCTCCGTGACGGTCAGTTCGGCTTCGGCCAGCAGCAGCAGGAGCCGCAGGCGGGTGATTTCACCCGCCGCTTCCAGCGCCGCCAAGATCGACATCAGAGGCGCGGCCTCCGCCATCAGGCAATCTCCAACTAAGACATAAAGATATGTTTATGCGTATCTGATCGATTAATCAAGTCCGCCCACTGATTTCCCACAACCCATCGCGGCCATGCAGAATTTGCATGACGCGGACGGATATCTGGTTGAGTGCAACCTGCGCGAGCGAGCCTGTCCGCCGGAGGTCGGCCTGACTGTCGGCGCGAACCGCCAGCCCGTTAAAAATGGGCCGCGAAGGCTGTGAAGTTTCTCGCGAGGCCTTTGACAAAAATGCCTGAAATTCGGCCATTTCAACGGTTCATTAAGATTAACGAGAGCTAATGACTCTTCGACCGGACATGTGCCGTTTCGATTCAATGGATACGTTGACGCCCATAAAATCCCATGCTATCCCAAACCATCCCGTTCGGTGTTTCGTTTCGACACGCGTTGACCCCCGGCCGCCCACACGCGGGCCGGTCAGGTGGACGCGCGGTCGACGCACGCTGGATCAGGGACGAGTTCGGGCGATCGGTGCTGAGTTTTGCCGGTCGGGCGTCGGGTAGGGGCTGTGGATCGCTTCGTTTCGAACTTCACCAACCGGCTGGACGCCAAGGGTCGGGTTTCGATTCCTGCCTCGTTCCGGGCGGTTCTGGCGCGGGACGGGTTCGAGGGGGTCTATGCGCATCCGTCCCTGAGCATGGAAGCGGTCGACTGCGGCGGCCACGCGCTTCTGCGCGAGATCGACGCCTTGCTCGAGCGTTATCCCTCCTATTCGGAGGAACGCGACGTGTATTCGACAGCCCTGCTCGGAACGAGCGAGATTCTGAAGGTGGACCCGGAAGGCCGGGTCATCCTGACGGAGAGCGTGAAGGCTGCGGCCGGCATCTCGGGCGAGTTGACGTTCGTCGGTCAGGGTTACAAGTTTCAAATCTGGGAGCCGGGACGTTTTCGGGCGCATCTGGACGAGGCCAAAAGCCGGGTGCGGGATCTGCGGAAACTTCTCGGCGCCAGAGCGCAGGGCGCGGCGACGCCGTCGCCCCCAGGAGCACGGGAATGATGTCGGGCGGCGGCGAGCCGAACTCTCTCGCCGCAGGCGGACCCGCCCCGCACATTCCCGTGCTTCTCCCCGAAGTGCTGGAAGCGCTCGCGCCGCGGGCGGATGAACTTTTCCTCGACGGGACCTTCGGAGCCGGCGGCTACACGCGCGCAATTCTCGCGACCGGCGCGCGCGTCATCGCGCTCGACCGCGATCCCAACGCCATAGCGGAAGCCGGCGCACTGCTCGATGAGGCCGCCGGACGTCTGACGCTGCGGCAGGGGCGCTTCGGCCAGCTCGATCGCGAACTCCCCGCCGCCGGACTCACGGACGGCCTCGACGGCGTCACGTTCGACGTCGGCGTCTCATCCATGCAGATCGATCAGGCCGAGCGCGGCTTCTCGTTCCGTCAGGATGGCCCGCTCGACATGCGGATGGAGCGCACCGGACGGAGCGCCGCCGACATCGTCAACGAGGCCGAAGCCGACGAACTGGCGGACATCCTCTATTATTATGGCGAAGAGCGCGCCTCCCGCCGCATCGCCCGCGCCATCGTGCAGGACCGGGTCGCGAAACCTTTCACATCCACCCGGCAATTGGCCGAATTGATCGGTCGTCTGCTGCCGTCGAAACCGTACGAAATGCACCCCGCCACCCGCTCGTTTCAGGCGCTGCGCATCGCGGTGAATGACGAACTGGGCGAGCTCGCGCGCGGCCTCGCTGCCGCCGAACGCATGCTGAAACCCGGCGGGCGGCTGGCGATCGTCACGTTCCATTCGCTCGAAGACCGCATCGTGAAGCAGTTTCTGGCGGAACGCTCATCGCGCGGCCGCGCGCCGTCGCGCCTGCTGCCCGGCGAGATCGCGCCCGCGCCGTCGACGTTCGAACTCGTTCATCGTCACCCTGTCGCGCCGGGCGAAGCCGAGATCGCCCGCAATCCACGATCGCGCTCCGCCAAACTGCGCAGCGCGATCCGCACCGACGCCCTCGCCATCGGCCTCACGCCGGCGCTGCGGGCCCTGACCGAACTGCCCGCCGACACGCGAAGGAGGCGCTGACATGTTGCGCTATCTGAACATTCTGGCGATCGTCGCCCTGCTGTCGTCGGCGATCTACGCCTATTCGATCAAGTACGAGACAATCCTGACGTCCGAGCAGATCGTGAAGACGAGGCACGCCATCGCCCGCGAAAAAGACGCCATCGCCACGCTCAAATCCGAATGGGCTTATGTGACCCGGCCGGAACGCGTGCAGGTCCTGTCCGACAAGCATCTCGATCTGCATCAGCTCACACTCGACCAGATCGTCAAGGTCAGCGCCCTTCCCGACAAGACCGAACGCGTCGACGCTATCGGCCGCAAGCTCGAATTGCTCGGGCTCGGCGAACCGACCGCGACGCCGCGCGACGAGAAAAACGCCGTGAGAGCCGGTTCGACCCCAACGCCGCCCGTCCGCTGAAGCAGGTACAGGATGACCGTGGAACAATCGCCGTCCAACGCGCCCCCGCCCCCCGAAAGGGACGCCGATTCCGAGGCTGACGTCACACCGCGGCCCACGCTGCTCGCCCGCACCATGGCGGCCGCCCACGGCCTGATGCGCACGCGCATCGACAAAAGCGGCCTGCGCATCAGGCTCGTCGCTGGCGGCTTCGCGCTGCTCTACGTGGCGATCTGCGGCAAGCTCGTCTATCTCGGCTTCAAGCCGGACCCGCAAAGCCTGCGCCGCGCGGCGTCGGAGGCGAGCAGCGGCGCGCGCCCCGACATTCTCGACCGCAACGGCGAAGTGCTTGCGACCGACATCAAGACCATGTCGGTCTTCGCCGAACCGCGCCGCATCGTCGACAAGGACGAAGCGGTGGAGCTGATCACCGCCGTTCTGCCCGACGTAAACGCGCGCGAATTGCGCGACCGCCTCGCGTCGCGCAAGGGGTTCATCTGGGTCAAACGCGGCATCACCCCGAAGGAACAGGCCGAAGTCTTCCGCCTCGGCCTGCCGGGCGTCGGCTTCCTGCCGGAGAACAAGCGCGTCTATCCGAATGGCGCAATCGGCGCGCATGTTCTGGGGTTCACCAACGTCGACAACGTCGGCATCGCCGGCATCGAAAAATACATCGACTCGCGCGGACTGGCGGAATTGAACGGCGCCGGCTTTCGCATGACGGCTGCGGATCTGCGGCCGATGAGCCTCTCGCTCGACCTGAAAGCGACACATGCGTTGCGCGACGAGCTGCTGAAAGGTATCGACCGCTACAAGGCGAAAGCCGCCGCCGCCGCCATTATGGACGTCAACACCGGCGAAGTCGTCGCGCTCGCCTCGTTGCCGGATTACAACCCGAACAATCCCGTCGACGCGCTCGAGCCCAATCGCATCAACCGCATGTCGGTCGGCGTGTTCGAGATGGGTTCGACTTTCAAGGCGTTGACGCTGGCGATGGCGCTCGACGCCAACAAGGTCAACCTCAACACCCGCATCGATGCGCGCGGCGCGCTGCGCTATGGCCGCTTCACGATCCACGACTTCCACGCGCAGAACCGTGCGCTGAGCGTCTCTGAAGTGTTCACCTATTCGTCGAATATCGGCACTGCGCGCATCGCGCTGATGATGGGCGTCGACGCCCACAAGGCTTTCCTGCGCAAGGCCGGCCAAATCGACCGCATGCGCACCGAATTGCCCGAAAGCGCCGAGCCGATCGTGCCCAAGAACTGGGGCGAACTGAACACGATGACGATTGCATTCGGTCACGGTCTCGCGGTCGCGCCGTTGCAGGCCATGATGGCGGTCGCGGCGCTTTCCAATGGCGGCTATCTGATCACCCCGACCTTCCTGAAGCGCGACGAAGCCGAAGCGCGCAAGAACGCGCCGCGCATCCTGAAGCCGGAGACGAGCGAGGCGCTGCGCTATCTGATGCGGCTCAACGCCGAGATCGGTTCCGCAAAATCCATCGACATCAAGGGCTATTACGCCGGCGGCAAGACCGGCACCGCGAACAAGGTCGTCAACGGCCGCTATTCCAACGATCGCGTGTTCACGACCTTCACGGCCATCGCGCCGTCCGACAAGCCCAAGTACCTGTTCCTCACCGTGATGGACGAGCCGCAGGGCACGACCGAAACGCATGGCTATCGCACCGCCGCGTGGAACGCCGGCGCGGTGACGGGCAAGATCATTGAACGCACCGGGCCGCTGCTCGGCCTGCCGCCGCGCTTCGATCCGCCAACGCAGCCGTTCCCGTTGCTGGCGCGTCTCGGCATCGGTCAGCCCACAGGGAGCACCACAAGGTGACCTTGCTGCGCGACCTCATTCCCGAAATCGAGCTGGACGCCGCCATTGGTGACCGGCCCGTGACGGGTTTGACCGCCGACAGCCGGGCCGTGAAACCGGGCTCCGTGTTCTTCGCCGTGCCCGGCGTGAAGGCCGACGGAATGACGTTCGCGGCGCAAGCCGCCGCTAATGGCGCAGCCGCCATCGTCGGCGGGTTGTCGGCGCAGTTTGAATCATCGACGCCGCTGATCCGCGCAGCCGACGTTCGCGAGGCTCTGGCGCGCGCAGCCGCTACCTTCTATCCGCGCCAACCCGCCACGATCGCTGCCGTCACCGGCACCAGCGGCAAAACATCCGTGGCGGCGTTCACGCGGCAGATCTGGCTGGCGCTTGGACATCAGGCGGCGGCGCTCGGCACGACAGGAATCATCGCCCCGTCCGGCAGCGTCTATGGCTCGCTGACGACGCCCGATCCGGTGACGCTTCACAAGACGCTCGATGAACTCGCGGCGGATGGCGTAACCCATCTGACGATGGAAGCCTCGTCGCACGGCCTCGACCAGCGCCGCCTCGACGGCGTGCGCCTCGCCGCAGCTGCCTTCACCAATCTGTCGCGTGATCATCTCGACTATCATCCGACGCTCGACGACTACCTCGACGCCAAGCTGCGCCTCTTCAAGTCTCTGCTGCAGCCGGGCCAAACCGCCGTCGTCGACGCCGACAGCGATGTCGCGGACCGCGTCGCCGCCGCCTGCAAAACGCGCGGCCTGCAGGTTATGACCACGGGCGTGAAAGGCGACGGGATCCGCCTGCTCGACGCCGCGAGCGGCCCTGCATCGACACATTTGAAACTGTCCCACGCCGGCCGAACCTATCAGATCGTGCTGCCGCTCGCCGGCGCCTTCATGGCGTCAAACGCACTGGTGGCGGCAGGTCTCGCCATCGCCACAGGCGGCGAAGCCACACAGGTGTTCCGTGCGCTCGAACATCTTCAGGGCGCGCCGGGCCGCCTCGAAAAAGTCGGCGAACGCCATGGAGCGCCGGTCTATGTCGATTACGCCCACAAGCCCGACGCGCTTGAAAAAGTGCTGGCCGCGCTGCGTCCGCTGGCGTCGGGTCGGCTGATCGTCGTGTTCGGCTGTGGCGGCGATCGCGACACCGGCAAGCGGCCGATCATGGGCGAGATCGCCGCGCGCCTCGCCGACATCGCCATCGTTACCGACGACAATCCGCGCTCCGAAAATCCCGCCGCGATCCGCCGCGCGATTCTGGCCGCCGCGCCGGGCGCGCTCGAAATCGGCGACCGCCGCGACGCGATCGCGCACGCCATCGCGATGCTGCGCGCGGGCGACGTTCTGGTGATCGCCGGCAAAGGCCACGAAACCGGCCAGATCGTCGGACAGATCACCCTGCCCTTTTCCGATACCGACGCCGCGCGCGACGCTCTGAAGGAACTCGCCGCATGAATGCGAACCTGCTGTGGTCGGGTTTCAATCTCGTCAGCGTGCTCGACGCGCGCGTTAGCGGCGGCGCGGTTCCGGCGGGCGCAGACGGCGTGTCGATTGATACGCGCACACTGCAACCGGGCGATCTGTTTTTCTCCATCATCGGCGAGAACAGCGACGGCCATGACTTTGCGGCTGCGGCGCTGCAAAAAGGCGCGGCGGCAGCGGTCGTCGATGAATCCCATATCGAACGGCTGAAGGGGATCGGCCCCCTGTATGTCGTGCGCGATACGCTGCGGGCGCTCGAAGCGCTCGGCGTTGCGTCGCGCGCCCGCTCGCTCGCCGGCATCGTCGCCGTCACCGGATCGGTCGGCAAGACGAGCACCAAGGAAGCGCTGCGCCTCGTGCTGTCGACCGTTGGCAAGACCCACGCCTCGGCGGCGTCCTACAACAATCATTGGGGCGTGCCGCTGACGCTCGCCCGCATGCCGGCCGACGCGCGCTATGGGGTGTTCGAAATCGGCATGAATCATCCCGGCGAGATCACGCCCCTCGTCAGCATGGTGCGGCCGCAAGTAGCGATCATCACCACTGTCGCGCCAGTGCATCTCGAAGCCTTCGACTCCGTCGATCAGATCGCCGACGCCAAAGGTGAAATCTTCAGCGGCCTCGCCCCCAAGGGCGTCGCCATCATCCACCGCGACATTCCGCAATACGAGCGCCTGCGCGACCATGCGCGCAATTCAGCCGCCGCACAGGTGCTGAGTTTCGGCGAGCACGAAGGCGCAGACGCGCGCCTCGAACGCGCTGAACTCGTCGCTGGCGCACAGATCGTCTCCGCCTGGATTCTCGGTACGCAATTGCGCTATCGGCTCGGCGCGCCCGGCCGCCACATGGCGCTCAACTCTCTGTCGGTTCTGCTCGGCGCGCGCGCGCTCGGAATGGATCTGACCGAAGCGGCGCGCGCGCTGGCGAAATTCGAACCGCCCACCGGACGCGGCCAGCGCCTCAAGCTGATGGCGCCGAGCGGCGTCTTTACGCTGATCGACGAAAGTTACAACGCCAATCCCGCCTCGATGCGCGCCGCCTTTGCGTTACTGGGCGAGGAAATCCACGCCAAACGACGCATCGCAGTACTGGGCGATATGCTCGAACTCGGCCCCGACAGTTCAAACCTGCATCGCGGCCTAGCCGACGCCATCGAGACGAACAAGGTCGACGCCGTCTTCGCCTCTGGCCCGATGATGAAGCATCTCTACGACGATTTGCCCGCGAACCTGCGCGGCGCGTGGACGGAAAAGTCCGCCGATCTGTCGGAGACCGTCGCCAGCGCCATCAAGGCTGGCGACGTCGTGATGGTGAAAGGCTCGAACGGCAGCCGCATGGGGCCGATCGTCGCCATGCTCAAGGAACGCTACGCGCTGTCGACGCCGGCGGACAAATAAGGACAAGAAATGCTCTACTGGCTGACAGAACTGCAGGCCTATTTCGGTCCCCTGAACCTTTTCAGGTACATCACGTTCCGCGCCGCCGCCGCGACCGGAACCGGCCTGTTCTTCGTCTTCTTCTTCGGCCCCAACATCATCACGGCCCTGCGCGTCAAGCAGGGCAAGGGCCAGCCCATCCGCGAGGACGGCCCGCAATCGCATCTGCTGACCAAGAAGGGCACGCCCACCATGGGCGGCCTGATGATTCTGGCGGGGCTGATCGTCGCCACCATTCTTTGGGCCAATCCGCGCAGCGCCTACATGTGGATCGTGCTGTTCGTCACGGTCGGCTTCGGGGCGATCGGATTCTACGATGATTACCTGAAGGTGACGAAGCAGTCGCACAAGGGCTTTTCCGGCAAGGCCCGGCTGGCCTGTGAATTCGCCATCGCGATTCTCGCCTGCTATTTCATGATGTGCGCGAGCGCGACGCCGCCGATCAATTCGGTCGCCGATCTCGTCAATGCGTTCAAGTCGCCGTTCGTGGCCGATGCGCCCGCCACGCGCCTCGCGGTGCCGTTCGTCAACGGCTACATCATCGACCTGCACTGGCTGTTCCCGCTGTTCGGCGCGCTCGTCATCGTAGGCGCAGGCAATTCGGTGAACCTGACTGACGGTCTCGACGGTCTCGCCATCGTGCCTGTGATGATCGCGGCGGGCACCTTCGGGGCGATTGCATATGTGGCGGGCAACATCCTGCTGGCGCGCTATCTCGGCATCAATTTCGTCAGCGGCACGGGCGAACTCGCCGTCATGCTCGGCGCGCTGATCGGCGCAGGTCTCGGCTTTCTGTGGTTCAACGCCCCGCCGGCGCAGATCTTCATGGGCGATACGGGTTCGCTGGCGCTCGGCGGTCTGCTCGGCACGGTGGCGGTGGCGGTGAAGCACGAATTCGTTCTGCTGATCGTCGGCGGCCTGTTTGTGGTCGAGGCTCTGTCGGTGATCGTGCAGGTGGCTTCGTTCAAGCTCACCGGCAAGCGCGTGTTCCGCATGGCCCCGATCCATCACCATTTCGAACAGAAGGGCTGGAAGGAACCGCAGATCGTCATCCGGTTCTGGATCATTTCCTTCGTGCTCGCCCTGATCGGCCTTTCGACCCTGAAGGTGAGGTGACATGACGCCCGTCACGAGCTTCGCTGGACAGAAAGTCGCGCTCTTCGGCCTCGGCGGCTCGGGCCTCGCCACCGCGCAGGCGCTGGTGCTCGGCGGCGCCGACGTCACCGCCTGGGACGACAACGAGGCCGCGCGCGCCAAGGCTTCCGCGTCTGGCGTTCGGCTCGCCGATCTGCGCTCGGAAGACTGGGGCGAATTCGCCGCCCTGGTGCTTGCGCCCGGCGTGCCGCTGACGCATCCCGCGCCGCACTGGAGCGCAGCCAAAGCCATTGCGGCTGGGGTCGAGGTCATCGGCGACATCGAATTGTTCTGCCGCGAACGCGCGAAGCTCGCCCCGCACGCGCCGTTCATCGCCATCACCGGCACCAACGGCAAATCGACCACGACGGCGCTGACGGCGCATATCCTGCGCTCCGCCGGCATGGACGTGCAGCTCGGCGGCAACATCGGCACGCCCATACTGGCGCTCGAGCCGCCCGCCGACCACCGCTTCCATGTGATCGAATGCTCCTCGTTCCAGATCGATCTCGCGCCTTCACTTAATCCAACGGTTGGCGTGCTGATCAACCTGTCGCCGGATCATCTCGATCGTCACGGCACGATGGAGAATTATGCGGACTCCAAAAAGCGTCTGGTGCGGCAGGCCGATGTGGCGTTTATCGGCGTCGACGATCCGCTGTGCTTCGCCATCGGTAAGGAGCTTGACGGCGACAGCAAGGGCCGCGCCGAAAAATTCGTGTTCCCTGTGTCGGTGCGCCGCGATCTGCGCGCCGGCGTCTGGCTGGATGGAACGCTCATCCGCTCGCGCACGGGCGCAGACCGCATTCTGGCGGACCTTGAGGGCGTGAAAACGCTTCGCGGCGCGCACAATGCACAGAACGCGGCGTTCGCGACCGCCGCCGTCAGCGTCTGGGCTTTCGGCGACGACGTCATCCAGAAAGGCCTGTCGAGCTTTCCGGGGCTCGCGCACCGGATGGAAGAAGTCGGCCGCATCGACAAGGCGATCTTCGTCAACGATTCGAAGGCCACCAACGCCGACGCCGCCGAAAAGGCGCTTCTCTCCTTTCCCGACATTTACTGGATCCTTGGCGGCAAACCGAAGGAAGGCGGCATCGAGCCGCTTGCGCCGCTGTTCCCTAAAATCCGCAAGGCCTATCTGATCGGCGCTTCGGCCGAGGATTTCGCCCGCACGCTCGGCGACCGCGTACCCCATGCGCTGTGCGGTACGCTCGAGGTCGCCGTGACGGCAGCAGCCGCCGATGCGCTCGAAAGCGACGCTGTCGAACCCGTCGTGCTGTTGTCGCCCGCCTGCGCCTCCTACGACCAGTTCCCGAATTTCGAGGTGCGCGGCGACGCCTTCCGCGATCTCGTCAAGGCGCTCGTCGTCAAATACCAGCTGACCTGAGGTACGAAATGGTTTCTCGCGCCGAACGTTCTTCTTTCGCGGACTGGTGGTGGACCGTCGATCGCTGGCTGCTCGCCTCGCTCGGCGCGCTGATGGTGATCGGCCTCGTGCTGGCGATGGCCGGCAGTCCGCCGGTGGCCGAACGGTTGGGACTTTCGACGTTCTATTTCGTCAACAACCAGATGAAATGGCTGCTGCTCGCCTGCCCTCTGCTGCTCGCCACATCGTTTCTGACCCCGCGCTACGTGCGTCGCGCCGCGCTCGTAGTGTTCATCGTCAGCATGGCGCTGGTCTTCGCCGCGCTGGTGTTCGGCCACGAGGTGAAGGGCGCGCGGCGCTGGATCTTCGGCATTCAGCCGTCGGAGTTCGTCAAGCCGGCGTTCGTCATTCTCGCCGCATGGGCCTTCTCGGAAGGCGCGCGCCGCAGCGACGTTCCGGGCAATGCGCTGGCGCTGTTGCTGCTGCCGCTGACAATCGTGCCGCTAATGATGCAGCCCGACTTCGGCCAGACGATGCTGATCTCGCTCGTCTGGGCGGCGTTGTTCTTCATGGCCGGCCTGCACTGGTTCTGGGTCGCCGGCATCGGCGGCGTCGGCGTGACGGGCGTATTCTTCGCCTATCAGTTCGTGCCGCACGTCCGCGCCCGCATCGAGAAATTCATCGACCCCAGCAACGGCCCCGGCGCGAGCGACACGTTTCAGGTCGACACCGCGATGGAAAGCTTCATCTCGGGAAGCTGGCTCGGCAAGGGCCCCGGCGAAGGCACATTCAAGCGCATACTGCCCGACAGCCATACCGACTTCATCTTCGCCGTCACGGGCGAGGAGTTCGGCATCATTGCGTGCCTGATCATCGTCTCGCTGTTCGCCTTCATCGTGCTGCGCGGATTGCTGGGCGCGGCGCGCAACGAGGATTCGTTCTGCCGTTTCGCGTCGGCCGGACTGATCATGCTGTTCGGCATTCAGAGCGCCATCAACATGGCGGTGAACCTGCACTTGATGCCCGCCAAGGGCATGACGCTGCCGTTCATCTCCTACGGCGGCTCGTCGCTGCTGTCGCTAGCGCTCGCCATGGGCTTTCTGGTGTCGGTGACCCGCAAGCGGCCGCGGTCGCAGATTATGACGCGGGTCGACGAATGAGCGGCAGCCGCGCCGTCTTCGTGGCCGCCGGCGGAACTGGCGGCCATCTGTTCCCCGCCGAAGCCCTCAGCGCCGCGCTGGCGCAGCACGACGTACCGGTCGAGCTGGTGACGGACGAGCGCGCGCTGAAATACGGTGCGTCGTTTCCAGCCCGCGCCATCCACACCATTCCGGCCGCGACCCCGACCGGGGGCTCAATCGTCTCCAAGGCCATGTCGGTGCTGACACTCGGCCGCGGAACGCTCGTGGCCCGCAGCCTGCTGAAGCGCAACGAACCGCTCTGTGTCGTCGGCTTCGGCGGCTACCCAACGGTGCCGCCGGTTCTGGCCGCCGCCATTCTGGGCGTACCGACGATCCTTCACGAGCAGAACGCCGTGATGGGGCGCGCCAACAAATTCATGGCCGCGCGGGTGACGCAGATCGCCACCGGCTTCGCCCAGCTCGGCGGCGTCCCCGACCCGATCCGCCAGAAGGCGCAGCACACCGGCAATCCGGTCCGCCCGGCGGTGATCGAAGCGGCGCGGATCGCCTATCCGGGTTTCGAGGACGGCCGATCCCGCCTGCTGGTGACGGGCGGCTCGCAAGGCGCGCGGGTGATGTCCGACATCGTGCCGCCGGCGCTCGAACTCCTGCCGACCGAGATGCGCGGCCGCCTCGTCATCGTGCAGCAGGCGCGCGGCGAAGATGAGGAACGCGTCGCCGCCGCTTACCGGCGACTTGGGATCGCGGCCGAAGTCGCGCCGTTCTTCAAGGACCTGCCGGCCCGCATGGCGCAGGCGCACCTCGTGATCGCCCGCGCTGGCGCCTCGACCGTGTCGGAACTCGCCGTCATCGGCCGCCCGTCGATCCTCGTGCCGTTTCCATTCGCGCTCGACCAGGATCAGGCCGCCAATGCCGCGCATCTGGCCGAGACGGGCGCGGCCTGCGTCATCAAGCAGGCGGACTTCTCCCCGCAATGGCTGGCGGCGCGGCTGGCGGAAGACTTCGGCGACCCGCAGGGGTTGACGCGGCGGGCGCAAGCCGCCAAGAGCGCCGGCATACCGGACGCCGCCGAGCGGCTCGCCCAACTGGTTCTGCGAATCGCCAGGATCGCCCCGTCGGAGTAATGCGATGAAATTGCCGCGCGAACTCGGCCCCATTCATTTTGTCGGGATCGGGGGCATCGGCATGTCGGGCATCGCCGAGGTGCTGCTCAATCTCGGCTACCGGGTGCAGGGCTCCGACGCCGCCGAAAACGCCAACGTCAAGCGCCTGCGCGAAAAGGGCGCGACGATCTGGATCGGGCATGACGCCAAGCATCTGGGCGAGGCCGAAGTCATCGTGGTGTCGACCGCGATCCGCCGCGACAATCCCGAACTGACCGCCGCGCGCGAAAAGCGTCTGCCGGTCGTGCGCCGCGCCGAAATGCTGGCGGAACTTATGCGGCTCAAGCAATGCGTCGCCATCGCCGGTACGCATGGCAAGACGACGACGACCTCGCTCGTCGCCACCCTGCTCGACGCCGGCGGCTACGACCCGACCGTCATCAACGGCGGCATCATCAACGCCTATGGCACCAACGCCCGTCTCGGCGAAGGCGAATGGATGGTGGTCGAGGCCGACGAGAGCGACGGCACGTTCCTGAAACTGCCGGCCGACGTCGCCATCGTCACCAACATCGACCCCGAGCACCTCGATCATTTCCACACGTTCGACGCAATCAAGGAAGCGTTCCGGGCGTTCGTGGAAAACCTGCCGTTCTACGGTTTTGCCGTGATGTGCCTCGATCATCCGACCGTGCAGGAGCTCGTCGGCCGCATCGAAGACCGCCGCGTCATCACCTATGGGGAGAACCCGCAGTCGGACGTGCGCCTGCTCGACGTCGATCTGGCTGGCGGCACGACCAAATTCAACGTGCTGGTGCGCGACCGCGTGACGTCCGACGCGACGTATCTGCAGAATCTCGAACTGCCGATGCCCGGCCATCACAACGCGCTCAACGCCACGGCCGCGATCGCCGTCGCCCATCAGCTCGGCATGAGCGTCGAAGCGATCCGCAAGGCGCTGGCGGGCTTCGGCGGCGTCAAGCGCCGCTTCACCCGCACCGGCGAATGGAAGGGCGCGCTTTTCTTCGACGATTACGGCCACCATCCGGTGGAAATTTCGGCCGTGCTGCGCGCCGCGCGCGCCTCGACGAAGCAGCATGTCATCGCCATCGTGCAGCCGCATCGCTACACGCGCCTGCAATCGCTGTTCGACCAGTTCGCCACCTGCTTCAACGACGCCAACACGGTGATCATCGCGGACGTCTATGCGGCAGGCGAGAAGCCCATCGAGGGTATCGACCGCGATCACCTCGTCGGCGCGATCAAGGCCCACGGCCATCGCGACGTGTCGCCGCTCGATCACCCCGACAATCTGGCGAAGATGCTGAAAGACAAGGTGAAGCCGGGCGACTACATCGTCTGCCTCGGCGCCGGCAACATCACCCAATGGGCTTATGCGCTTCCGGACCAGATGAAGGCGCTGGCGGGGCCTTAGTTCGAGATCGTCCTACTCAGCCGCCTCGGCGCTGCGTCTTGTCTGGTCGCCCCTTCCGGCCAGCAGACCGGAGATGGAAATATCCTCGTCGATCTCGTCCCAGTGCAGGCCCTCGCGGCTGATCTCGAACGCGAGTCGCTGTTCGGGCGCAGCGTGGAGCAATCGCGGAAACCACGCTAGCGGAACGCCAAGCGTTCGCCCGTCCGACAATTCGACCCACATGTTGTCATCGTCAAAGCGGACGGCTTCAGCCGAAATACTCATGCCACGCTCCTTCTATCAACGCCGCACGGACTTCTAGGATCGCCTGTAGATCCCGCAAGGTCCGCGCGTCGAAACCGTTGCTGGTCGCGAGACTGACAGGTCCCATCCAGAATTTCGCACTCCCGGAACCCTTGCGAACATGAATGTGTATGGGCTCGCGCGGATCGCCTTCGTTCGAGTAGAAGAAGAACCTGAAACCATCCAGCCGGAAGACAACGGGCATGGCCGGGAAGCCCTCCAGCTGTTCCGGTGGTGAACCGCTCAGAGATTACCACGCGAACGATCGAGCATCCATGACCTTCCCCGACCTCACCGCCGACCTCGCCGCCCGTATGCCCGGGTTGCGCGGCCGCATTACGGCGAACCAGCCTCTCGCGCCCTATACGTGGTTCCGGGTCGGCGGGCCGGCGCAGGTCCTGTTCGGACCGGCGGACGAAGCCGATCTGGCGTATTTTCGGGCGAACTTGCCGCCAGAGATCCCTGTCACCGTCATCGGGCTGGGCTCCAATCTGATCGTGCGCGACGGCGGGGTGCCGGGCGTCGTCATCCGACTCGGCGGCAAGGCGTTTGGCGAGGTCGAAATCCTGCCCGGCCATCGCCTGCGCGCCGGAACGGCCGTGCCGGACATGAAGGTCGCGCGCGTCGCCGCCGAAGCGGGCATCGACGGACTGGCCTTCCTGCGCGGCATTCCGGGCTCCATCGGCGGCGCGCTGCGCATGAACGCCGGCGCGCATGGCGGCGAAACCACCGACGTCTTCATCGAGGCGCGCGGCGTCGACCGGAGCGGCTCAATCCGCGTTTTTTCCCACGAGGACATGGGTTTTTCGTACCGTCACACGGACGCGCCCGACGATGTGATCTTCACCAGCGCCCTGCTGCAGGGAAAGCCGGACGATCCGGCCGCCATTCTGGCCGAGATGGAACGCATCACGGCGGCGCGCGAAGCTTCGCAGCCGATCCGGGAGAAGACCAGCGGCTCCACCTTCGCCAATCCCAAGCCGCAGAGCGCCTGGAAAGTGATCGACGCCGCCGGCTGCCGCGGCCTCGCGATGGGCGACGCGCAGGTCAGCGAGATGCACTGCAACTTCCTGATCAATCGCGGCGCCGCCACTGCCGCCGACATCGAGGGGCTTGGCGAGGAGGTCCGCCGCCGGGTGCGCGAACATTCGGGCGTGGAGCTGCGCTGGGAGATCAGGCGCATCGGGGTCGCCTGAGCGGGGCGCAAGGCCATTTTCCGAGCTGATTCCGAAAGCTGAGCAGCAACAAAGGCCTAAAACGACAGAAAAACACGTTGTGGACGCCCGGAAACTGGCTACGGTCGAGCCAACTTGATCTAGATCAAATCGCGCCCTCCGGCTGGAGCCCTTCCATGACGAAGCTCGACCTGTTCGGCGCAGTCCATGACCTGTGCCCGGTCGCCCGCCCCGACGTCGCGGAAAGCGAGACCCGTTGTGAGGCATGCGGCTCGAGAATGCAGGGCATCTGCAGCGCGCTTGAACTCACCGAACTGTCTGAAATCGAGCACCTGTCCAAGCCGCTCTGCCTGCCGGCCCGCGCCGCCCTACTGCGCGAGGGGCAGGACCGCGACGTGGTCTACACGATCACCGCCGGCATGGTGCGCCTGTCGCGGACGTTGCCAGAAGGCCAGCGGCAGATCGTCGGTTTCGCCATCCCGGGCGACTTTCTCGGCCTCGACCTCAGCCGCGAGATCGCGTTCAGCGCCGAGGCGATCAATCAGGTGAACGTCTGCCGGTTTCAGCGCCGGGAGTTCACCGAATTCCTCGCCAGGAAGCCGCACCTCATGGCTCGCCTGCACGAACTGACCGCCCACGAACTGCACCACGCACAGGACCATATGGTGGTCCTTGGCGTCAAGAACGCCGACGGCAAGGTCGCGGCCTTCCTGATCAACCTGCGCGACCGGCTGGCGAAACTCGACCGCGTCGTGGTCAACGTGCCGCTGGCCATGACCCGGCAGGACATCGGCGATTATCTGGGCCTGACCGTCGAAACCGTCAGCCGCACCATGACGAAATTCGCCCGCCAGAAACTGCTGGTCATCACCCCCGATGGCGTACGTCTACTGGATCCCGACAAACTACGCCTGATGGCCGAGCTTTGATCGCCGCGATCCGCGGCGAACGTCAGCCGTCGAGGCTCGCTTCGTAGATCGCCTTGTACAGATGAGAGGCGGTCTGGACGGCGCGGGCCATCCACCGCCAGTCGTCCGGAGAACATTGCAGTTTCGCCAAAATATCCATGATTTCGGCCGAATGGCCGGCGTCCGTGATCGTGTGGCTCGACAGAAACGTGAAGGCGTTGCTCGACAGTTTCGTGCTTTCGATCAGCCTGGGACCATAGACCGGACCGAGCCGCGCCGCCGCGCCTTCGAGAAACCCCGCGATGGCGATCCGCGCCAGCGGCTTTCGGTGCGCGATGTAGAAATTGAACGACACATAGGCCAGCGATTCCTTTGGCGGCGTCATCGCCGAAACCGGCTCGCCCGCATAGCCTACGGCGTTCAGATCGTCCTCGATCCAGCGATAGTGCAGCATTTCCTCTTCAGCGTGCTTCATCAGAAACTCGGACGCGTCGCGATGCTCGAGCCTGCAATTGACGCCCGCCAGCGCGAACGACGACGGCGCTTCGAGCGTCTGATGATATAGGCTCAACAGCAGCGCGGTATAGTTCTGCGGCGAGTAAGTCCGCCGTTTGACCGCCTCGATCGCCCTGTTGGCTTTAAAAGACTCGATGCCGGCGCTGATCGCATCTCGCACATGGTCGAATGTCGTCATCAATGGTCTCTGTTGCTGGTGTAGGCGTCGAAGACGCATAGGACGGGGGAGTGGATGGTGCGGAGGTGATGACGGTCGTGCAGATCGAACTGGAGAATTTGCAAAAGGCCCACCACGGGATCGATGAATGTGCTGGAACTCTGTGCAGGTCGCCGAAAGCCAAACTTCAAAAAGAACGGCACAATGTCGGGCTGCGCGCATATCACGCAAAACTGCGCGCCGTTCAACAATGCAGCCAGATACAAGCGACTAAATAGGTCGACTGCTTTCAATCTTGCGCTGATTTCGGGCAACACAACCAAACGAGAACAAAGGACAGTCTGACCGAGTTGCTT
>CANJEY010000042.1 GCA_947472615.1 Beijerinckiaceae bacterium | reverse complement strand
TTGAAGCGCCCTCATCCTGCGGAGGCGCGCAGCGCCGTCTCGAAGGACGTGGGCGCGACGCGGTCGCTTGCGCTTGCAATTTCCCGCATCTTCCCGCATAAGCCCGCCCATTCCACAGGCGGACTCAAAAACGCACCTGCTTCAAGGCGCGTTCCGGTGACGGCTCCCCGTCAGATCGTCCGCCGAGGCTCAACCGGAGAAGACCAAGATGGCGCTGCCTGATTTCACCATGCGTTCGCTGCTCGAAGCCGGCGCGCATTTCGGCCACCAGTCGCATCGCTGGAACCCGAAGATGGCTCCCTTTATCTTCGGAGCCCGCAACAACATCCACATCATCGACCTCGCCCAGACCGTGCCGATGCTGCATCAGGCGCTGAAGGCGGTGTCCGACACCGTCGCCAAGGGCGGCCGCGTGCTGTTCGTCGGCACCAAGCGTCAGGCAGCCGACCAGATCGCCGAGGCCGCCAAGCGGTCGGCGCAGTATTACATCAACTCCCGCTGGCTCGGCGGCATGCTGACCAACTGGAAGACGATTTCGGGCTCGATCTCGCGTCTGCGCAAGCTCGACGAGCAGCTCAATTCCGGCGCGACCGGCCTCACCAAGAAAGAGCGCCTGATGCTGTCGCGCGAGCGCGAGAAGCTGGAAAAAGCGCTGGGCGGCATCAAGGACATGGGCGGCACGCCCGACCTGATCTTCGTGATCGACACCAACAAGGAGCAGCTGGCGATCAAGGAGGCGAACCGCCTCAACATCCCGGTCGCGGCTATCGTCGATACGAACTGCGATCCGGACGGCATCAAGTATCCGGTTCCGGCCAATGACGACGCCGGCCGCGCCATCGCGCTCTACTGCGACCTGATCGCCCGCGCCGCCATCGACGGCATCTCGCGCAGCCAGGGTTCGTCCGGCATGGACATGGGCGCCGCCGAAGAGCCGCTGGCTCCCGAGCTGCCCGCCGCTGTCGAGACCGCCACGACCGATTTCGAGGCGCCGGTCGAGGCGTTCGAACTGCTCTCCGCCCCGCGCGGCGCGCCGGACGATCTCGCCAAGCTGCCGGGCGTCGGCCCGCAGATCGTCAAGAAGCTCAACGACGGCGGCCTGTTCCACTATTGGCAGATCGCCGCCATGACGCCGGCCGAAGCTGCCAAGGTTGATCAGGACCTGAAGCTCGGCGGCCGCATCACGCGCGACAACTGGGTCACCTCGGCCCGCGCCCTGCTCGCTTCCTGACGTCACGTTCGGGAACGATTTTCCAGGGCCGGAGCATCGCTTCGGCCCTGTGCGTTTGAAACAGACAGTCACACTCCGGGCTGCGCCGCGGCGCCCCGATCGGAAAGGAAACTCAAATGGCTGCGATTACCGCTGCTCTGGTCAAGGACCTGCGCGAGAAGACCGGCGCCGGCATGATGGATTGCAAGAAGGCGCTCGGCGAAACCGATGGCGACATCGAAGCCGCCGTCGACTGGCTGCGCAAGAAGGGCCTGTCGCAGGCCGCCAAGAAGTCCGGCCGCGTCGCCGCCGAGGGCCTTGTGGCCGTCGCCGTGAAGGGCAATGACGGCGTCGTGGTGGAGGTCAATTCCGAGACCGACTTCGTCGCCCGCAACGAGGAATTCCAGTCGCTCGCCCGCACCATCGCGGGCGTTTCGCTCGAACACGGCATCACCGACGCCGAGGCGCTGAAGAACGCGCATTATCCGGGCGGCGGCACCGTCGCCGACGCGCTGACCAACGCCATCGCCACCATCGGCGAGAACATGACGCTGCGTCGCGCCGCCGCGCTGCATGTTTCGAGCGGCGTGATCTCCCACTACGTTCACAATTCGATCGCCGACGGCCTCGGCAAGATCGGCGTGATCGTGGCGCTGGAATCGGCCAATTCCAACGACGCCCTCGCGGCGCTCGGCAAGCAGATCGCCCTGCATGTCGCGGCCGCCTCGCCGCTGGCGCTCGACGCCTCGGGCCTCGATCAGGCCGTGGTGGAGCGCGAGCGCAACGTGCTGCGCGACAAGAACGCCGGCAAGCCCGCCAACGTTCTCGAGAAGATCCTCGAATCGGGCCTGAAGACCTATTACAAGCAGGTCTGCCTGATCGATCAGCCGTCGATCCACGCCGATCACAACAACAAGACGATCTCGCAGGTCGTGCAGGAAGCCGGCAAGGCCGTCGGCGCGCCCGTCGCGCTCAAGGGTTACGTGCGCTATGCGCTCGGCGAAGGCATCGAGAAGCAGGAAGAAGACTTCGCGGCCGAGGTCAAGAAGGCCGGCGGCATGGCCTGAGGACCGATTTCGCCAATTGGTTCAGGGGCGGTCTTCGGGCCGCCCTTTTTGCGTCGCATGAGCGCGGGGCGCGCCGCCCGTTTTCGGGCTAAAGTCGCGCCGCGATTCGCCTATATCCTTTGTTCACTGCCGGGAGTCCCCACATGTCGGTCCGCTGGAAGCGCGTCATCGTCAAGCTTTCCGGCGAAGCCCTCATGGGGCCGCTGACGCACGGGCTGCATCAGCCGACAGTGGAGCGCATAGCCGCCGATCTGGCGACGGCCGCGAAGCTCGGGGCCGAAATCGGCGTCGTGGTCGGCGGCGGCAATTTCTTCCGCGGCATTCAGGGCGCCGACAAGGGCATCGAACGCGCGCGCGCCGATTCGATCGGCATGTTGGCGACTGTCATGAACGCGCTGGCGCTTGAGCAGGCGATCGAGATGCAGGGCCAGTCGGCTCGCGCGCTGTCGGCCATCGCCATGCCGGCGCTGTGCCAGCCCTATTCGCGGCAGGCGGCGCTGAACCATCTCGCCAAACAGCGCGTCACGGTGCTGGCCGGCGGCACCGGCAATCCATTCTTCACCACCGACACGGGCGCGGCGCTGCGCGCTGCCGAATTGTCGGCGGACGCGGTGATGAAGGCCACGCAGGTCGATGGCGTCTACACAGCCGATCCGAAGAAGGACCCGCATGCGACGCGCTACGAGACGCTGACGCATGATGAGGCGATCAACCGCAACCTCGCCGTCATGGACACCGCCGCTTTCGCGCTTGCCCGCGAGAACCGGATTCCGATAATCGTCTTCTCGATCCAGGAACCCGGCGCCATTTCCGGCGCCTTGCAGGGCCAGGGACGGTTTACACTCGTGGCGCCCTGAGCGCCCGCAACAGGACGAAGCCGATGAGCGCCAAATTCGATCTCGCCGACATCAAGCGGCGCATGCAGGGGGCGATCTCCACCTTCAGGCACGAGTTGAGCGGCCTGCGAACAGGCCGCGCGACCGCCAGCCTGCTCGAACCGATCACGGTCGAGGCCTATGGGGCGCGCATGCCGATCACGCAGGTGGCGACCATCAGCGTGCCCGAGTCGCGCATGCTGTCCGTGCAGGTGTGGGACAAGTCGATGGTGGCGGCTGTCGAGAAGAGCATTCGCGATTCCAATCTCGGCCTGACGCCCAACACCGAAGGGCAGGTGATCCGCCTGCGCATTCCCGAACTGAACGAGCAGCGCCGCAAGGAACTCGTGAAGGTCGCGCACAAGTATGCGGAAGAAGCGAAGGTGGCGGTGCGCCACGTCCGCCGCGACGGCATCGACATTCTGAAGAAAGAGCTGAAGGACAAGGCGATCAGCGAGGACGACGAGAAGCGCCATGGCACGGACGTGCAGAAGGCGACCGACCTCTTTGTCGCCGAAATCGATCAGGCGCTCGCCGCCAAGGAAAAGGAAATCATGCAGGTGTAGGGCGACCGCCCACCCGCATCAGGAGACTAAGCGGCGGCCGCCATCCGGGCGGCCGTTTCGTTTCCGACGGCCGCCGTCGCGGTCTGCGCATCTTGCGGCAGGAAGCGCGTGGCGCGCGCGCGCTCGATGACGCGATGAATTGAGCGGTCTTCAGCCTGCAGCGTCGCGACGCCGATGCGCGCCGACACGATCGCGCTGCCGAGATCGGCGTGATTGAACGCATTCTGCAAGCGATTGGCGATCAACTCGGCGATGTCCGGATTGGCGTCGATCAACAGCACAGCAAATTCTGTGTCGTGCAGACGGCACACGAGATCGGACTCGACGCGTATCGTGCGAACGATCAGTCCGGCCATGCGGTTGATCAGGGTCTCGCCGAAGCGTCTGCCGAACACAGACTGCAGCGAATCGAAATGCATGATCTCGACGGTCAGCATGCTGATGTCGCGCTTCTGGCGCAGCGACATTGTGCGCAACCGTTCCGCGAAGCTGAGAAAGAACGAATTGTTCAGCACCGACGGCAGGGTCTCCACCGTCGTCATCGCCTTCAGGCGGTCGCGCAGATCCACGATCTTGCGGTTCGCCTCGAACGCCAGCCATGTCAGCACCGGCGCGAGCACCGCCGAGATCGCCACGCAGACGACCACCACTGTTGCCGGCAGATCGAGGTTGAGTTCGAGCAGCACGAAGGCGAGGATGATCGAACCCGCCGCCGAAATCAGCGTGCGGCCAAGCATGCTCGACAGGAGATCGGCCCAGTAGGACGCGCGCCGGGAGTTGAGGAAATCTCTCAACATCATGATACCCGCAATGAATTGGTTTGAGGTGCTATCGAGTAAAATGCGTGCTTTGGGAGAAGGAAACGTAAAGGCGCCTCGACCCGCAAGACTCAGGGAAATAGTTTCGAGCGTCGTGGCAAACGATTGGTTGCAGTATCGTCATACAGGCGGGCAGACCTGCACGAAGCGCCTTAATTGCAGGCAGTTCTGGCTACTCGATGGCGAGCGTTCCGTCCGACAAACGCGCCGACAGCCGAAAACTGCCTTCGCTGATTCGCCATGTGCGGATTTCATAGTCGCGATAGCCGTTGCGATGGAACGGCTCGGCGTCGGCGATGGCCTTCGCGGCGGTTAGCGACGCGGCGCGAATGACGATGATGCCCGGCCCTTGCGAGCGATCATCCTCGTCGACTTCGGGGCCGGCTGCGAACAGCACGCCGCGCGCTGCGAGATCAAGGATGAACGCGTGATGCTCGGCGCGCACCTTCTCGCGCTCCCCGGCGGTCGCTGTGGGTCTGGACAGGATGACGTAAAGACGCAGTCCGGGCCGTCTCCTGGGGCTTTCGTTCATTCCGTCCTCCCGCGCCGTCACATTCGCGCCGGACGCAGTCTAGAACGGATCAGGAAGGCGACAAAGCGCCGTTCCGAAGAACGGGATGGCCGGGGAAAAACCCCGGCGCGGTCTCAGTAGCGGCGGTCGATCTGCGACTTGCGCTCTTTCTTGCGGGCCTTGCGGGCGGCGTAGCGCGCGTCGCGCTCGGCCTTCTTCTCGGCGTCCAGCATAGCCTTCAATTCGGCCTCTTCGGCCTTCGAGCGCTGCGCGTTGGCTTCGGCCTCGATGCGGGCCTTCTCGCGCGCCTCGGCTTCGGCCTTCTCGCGAATCTCGCGCTCGGCCTTTTCACGGGCCATACGTTCGGCCTTCTCGCGTTCGCGTTCGGCGATTCGGGCGTTGCGGGCCTCGACGACGGCGCGGCGCTTGGCCTCGATTTCCAGAATGACTGGATCATCGGACTTCGGTCGGGCCTGAAACTTGGCCACGAGCGCCTTACGGGCTTCGATGGCGGCCTGCTGACGGTCCTGATAAGTTGCGCCTTTCAGAGCGGGCATTGCGGTCCTTTGCGGCTGGGGTTCGGGAAGGTTGCCTATTGGCAGAATGGGGCGGGAAATTCAACCTTGTCATCGCGCGCAGGAGGCGTGCGGCGCATGCATGACGGCAAATTGAGCCCGCGTCGCGCTTATATAGGGACGATCGCCCGAAAACGCCAGAGACCAGCAGTATCGGAGATGCGTTGATTTCCCCGCCGCAAGACCGCCGCATCGTGCTTATCGGCGGCGGCCACGCCCACGTGGGCGTACTCGACGCCTTTCGCCGCCGGCCGCCTGCGGCGCAAGTGATCCTCGTGGCGCGCGATCTGCTCACACCCTATTCGGGCCTGATTCCCGGCGTCGTCGCGGGCGCGTATGCGCCGCAGGATGCTCACATCGACCTCGCGCGACTGGCGTCGGCCTGTGGGGTCGCCATCGTGCATGGAGAAGCTGAGGGCGTCGATCGCGCCGGGCGGCAGGTGCGGCTGCGCGATGGTTCTCGGCTGACGTATGACGTTCTGTCGATCGACGTGGGCGTCACGCCCGCGCTCGACGCCATCGAGGGCGCGGCCGAATTCGCCATCGCGATCAAACCGATCGGGACATTTCTGGCGAAGGTCGAGAAACTGCTGCACGAAATCGAGGCGAGCGACAGGCCGCAGCGAGTCGTGATGGTCGGCGGCGGCGCGGCAGGCGTTGAAGTCTTGCTGGCCCTTCAGGAGCGCGTTCAAACCATGGCTGCGGGACAGGCGGGACAAATTCGGTTTTCGCTCGTGACCGCCGGCGAACTTCTGGCCGGACACAATGCGCGCGTGCGCGCCGCCTTCCGGCGCATCCTGACGGAGCGCAGCATATCGCTTCGCGAAGGTGTGCGCGTCACTCGCATCAGCGGCGACACTGTCGAACTCGAGAGTGCGCCCGCGGAACAGGCTGATTTCGTGCTTGTGTCGACAAACGCGCGCGCGCCGGACTGGCTGGCCAACACGGGCCTTCCGACGAATCCGGGCGGCTTTCTGCGCGTCCTGCCGACGCTGCAAGCAGAAGGCGATCCGGACGTTTTCGCCGCCGGCGACTGCGCCGATCTGGTCGCCACGCCGCGCGAGAAGGCCGGCGTCTATGCGGTGCGGGCCGGTCCGCCGCTGGCCGAAAATCTGCGCCGCCGCGTGGAAGGTCGGGCGACCGAGCCGTGGACCCCGCAGGCGCGGCATCTGAGCTTGATCACCGCCGGCGCGAACTATGCTGTCGCGTCGCGCGGCGTGTTCAAGCTTGAGGGGGAATGGGTGTGGTGGCTGAAACGCTGGATCGACCGGCGCTGGATGGATCAATACCGGATCTGAGCTAGGCGGCGGCGCGCACCTCGTCGAGGCGGATCACCTCGCCGTCGTCGGACAGGATCTCGACGCGCATGTCGTCGTGGCGGCTGCGCACGCCGAGCGCGATGTCGATGGCGCAATTGAGGTCCGGCGCGAACACGTCGAAGCCTTCGTCGGCAGCATCGAGACGCGTTGTGGCTTCGAGACGTGCAGCGACCTGGTAACCCATGTGTACCTTCCATTGGCGGCCGAGGCCGCGCTCCGGGGCAGATAATGGTTAACGCTCGTTCATTGTTCCCAGCGTTAAGGTTTACGGGCGGAGGCGTCCTGCAGCAGCGCCCGAAGCCGCTCGACCACGGCGTCAGGACTTTTCTGCAACGCGTCCACCATGGCGGCGACCTGCGCGCCGCTGAGCGGATTAGCGTCGACTCCGACGCGCCGCGCCGCCGCCAGATAGGCCTCGTCGCGCATCGTGGCGTCGAAGGCGGTTCGCAGGATCGCCACGCGATCTTCCGGCACCTCGGGCGGCAGGGCAAGCGGGCAGGCGAAGTCGTCCTTGCTCGAATAGAAGCGCAGCATGTCGGCGTCCGTCGTGCTGTCCGTGAGTTCGGCGGCGGTCGGCACATCGGGCAGTTCGCCGATGCGCTCCGGCCCGAACTGCATGACGATATGTCCCTTGCGGTCCTTCAGCCAGCCAGACTGGTTGACCTTGAGGGTTGAGAACCGCGTCACGCAGCCCTGTAATTCGCCACGCTCCACGGCGAGGAAAATATCCGTCTGGCCCGGATAGCCCGGCACAATCTTCATGTTCGCGCCGAGCAGGCGATTACAGAAATACGGGTAGAGGTAATTGTCGGCGCTGACGCCTTCCGAGCCGACGACGAGCTGCGTGCGCCGCAGATCGTCGAGCGATTTCACCTTGTCGCCCCACACGAACAGAACCTGCGTTTGCCGCACCGAAGAGCCGATCCACGCAAGTTTGTCGATGTCGAACAGCGCCGTGCCGCCGGAGCGGGTCAGCAGTTTGAGGCGCGGCTCGAGCGGCGTGCCGCTGTTGGGCATGCCCATCGCGGTCCCGTCGCGCGGCGCGCGATTGTAGAGATAATTCGTCATCGGCAGGCCGCTGGCGCCGGCCATATTCTCGACGACGAACGACGGATTGCCCGGAATGTGCCGCCCCATGTGGTCGGCGACCAGACGTCCGGCGATGTCGTAGCCGCCCCCTGCGCCTGCGCCGATCAGCATGCGGATCGTCTTGCCGCGAAAGAACGGCGCGGGCTGCGCGAATGATGGCGTTGCGCCGATTGCGCCGAACCCCGCCAGCGCGGCGCCTTGCGCGAATGTCCGTCTGTCGAGCCTGCTCATCTGGACCTCCCGTGTTGTTGGAACGGCGCGCGAAGCGTGCTGAAAAACGAATCGCAATCGCCTGCGCCATCGAGACGCAGCGCTGCGTCCACGATCGCCTCACGCTCCGCCGCGTTCATGCGGTCAGCTGTGAGCGAGTGGAATTTCGCGATCACGTCGTCTTCGCGCAAACCGCCGCGTGAAAAGCCCGGCGGCGCGAGCGCTTCGGCGATGTGCTCGCGCCCGTCGCGATCGATAGCGCGCAGCGCGCAGGGATAAGCGCCGGTCGGGGCGCGCTCGTTCAGGCAGGCGTCGACTCCAAGCTCCATCCGGCCCATCAGGGCGCGCACCTGCGGATCGTTCCAGCGCTCATTGTCATATTGCGCGAGCCCGAACGCGCCGTCGATCAGCGTCACGGCGACGAGAAACTGGAAGCAGTGATCGGCCGCTTCGCGCGTTTGCGGGTCCCAGCGGCCGCGATCCTCTTGCTGGATGCGTACAGCGGGAAGATCCGCCATCACGATGCGCAGGCTCGCGACATGTTGTGCCTCGTCGCCGAGTTGACGATGCAGATCGAGCGCCGCCGCCACCGCCGCCTGTCCGGTGACGAGGCTCGGATAGGGCTTGATATTCGCCTGCAGCACATAGCTGTTTTGCGGAAATGGCGCGGTGAGCGCATCCCACGCTTCGCGCCGGCTGAAGACGCCGCGCATGCCGCGCCGGCTTTCGAACAACGCCAGTGGTCCAGTCGCGCCGCGCGCGGCCAGCAGCGCCGCCTGTACGGCGCTTTGCGCCACGCTCGGGTTGGCGAGCGCCTTCAGCGACGAGATCGACCCGAAGCGCGCCAGCGCCGAAGTAGCCGAACGGCCCATCGCGAGCGCGATCGCATGCCCAAGCCGCGCATCGTCGAGACCGAGCAGCCGTCCGGCCATCACGGCCCCGACAGCGCCCGAGATCGTCGTGCCGTCCCATGGCGAATCCATCGGGATCAGGTGCTTCATGCGGCCATAAAGCTCGTATCCGACTACGATCGCGGCCAGCATGTCGCGCGACGGCGCGTTCAGCATTTCGCCGATCGTCAGCGCGACAGGAATGTTGTCGCTAGGGTGATCGCGGTCGACGTAATCGTTGAGATCGAGGGCCCGGATTAGCACGCCGTTCGCCAGCACGGCGTTGGCGGCGGAGGTCTTTTCCCATGAGCCGATGAGCGTGCAGCGCGGTGCGCCGCCTTCCTCACGCACCAGATCCAGCACCGCGCGGGGCAGGACTTCATCGACCGCTGCGAAACCGCAGCCGATCGTGTCGAGCACGAGCAGTTTCGCCTGCCGCAGGCTCGTGTCGGTAATCGCCTCGGCCGGAACCGAATTGGCCCAGTTCGCGATGCGCGCCACAAGTCCCGGCTCGCCCGGAATAACTGCGCTGCTCATGTGGTCCTCCCGCCTTGACGTCTCCGGTTCTGCGCCGGCGCGCCGCCAGTCTATCACGCCGAATCCGGGAGCCACCCCCGGCGATTGGGCGGACCTGAAATGATCCGCGCTGCGCCGATTGCGTCCAGCCTGCCGACGATGCGGGCATAAAAGCGCTTGCGCCAGCGCGCGACGAATCCCGAAATCCTGCGTTTCCGCACTCCGCTTGAATGGCTCGCGTTTTGCGTTCAAAGGTGGGGCAATCAAGCGGCGGCGGCGGGCAGGGGTGGGCATGGCTCAGGGCGAAGCGATCCAGAAAGACATCAAGGTCATCGGCCTCGTCAGCTTCGGCCACATGCTCAGCCATCTCTACATGCTGGTGCTGCCGCCGATCTTCCCGATGCTCAAGCAGGAGTTCGGCGTCGGCTATACCGAGCTCGGCCTGACCGTGACGGCCTTCTCGGTGACGACGGGCCTGCTGCAGACGCCCATGGGTTTCATGGTGCAGAAATACGGCGGGCGCCGCGTGCTGATCGGCGGGTTGTTCGTCAACTCGCTCGCGGTGGCGCTGATCGGCTTCACGACATCGCTGTGGCAACTCGCCGGGCTGATGATGCTCGCCGGAATTGGCTCCAGCGTGTTTCATCCGGCCGACTATTCGATCCTGTCGTCGCGCGTCGATCCAAAGCGGCTCGGCCGCGCGCTGTCCTCGCATACGCTCGGCGGCAATTTGGGCTTCGTGGTGGGGCCGCCGCTGATGGTGCTGCTGTCAGCGGTGTTCGACTGGCGCATCGCCGCCATGGCGATCGGCGGCGTCGGGCTGGCGCTGGCGGTCGTGATGCTGGCGCTGTCAGGCGTGCTGGGAGAAAGCGGCCAGACGAAACAACGCAGCCGCGATTCATGGCGCACGCTTGTCACCTCGCCCAAGATCATGCTGCTGTTCGCGTTCTACGTGCTGTCGTCAGCGTCGAACTGCGGCATCGTGTATTTCTCGGTCGCGGCGCTGTCGGACGTGTACGGGATGGCGGCGGCCGCCGCCGCGACGGCTCTCACCGGCTATCAGTTGATGTCCATGTTCGCCGTGCTGCCGGGCGGCTGGCTGGCTGATCGGGTGAAGAACCATGAGCGGGCGCTGGGAATCGCATTCCTTGCGTCAGGTGTGCTGGTGGTGGTGGCTGGCCTTGGCTTCCTACCGTTCTGGGCCGTCATCGTCTTCATCAGTCTGGCGGGCGGGTTGCGCGGGCTCGTCAACGCTTCGCGCGATGTGTCGGTTCGCTACGCGGCGACCGACGTCAGCGTCGGCACGCTGTTCGGCTTCGTCACCACTGGCTATGCGGGCGGCCAGATCATCGGGCCGAGCATCTACGGCTGGCTGATGGATTCAGGCCATCCGCAGATCGTGTTCTGGGCCTCGGCGGGCTTCTCGACTCTCGCGGTCGCCACGATGCTGACCGGTCGCAGTTTCAGGCTGCGCTCCGCGCCTCCGGCGGCGAGCGCCGCCTGAGGCGTCAGGGTCGGAGGCTCTAGCGCGAGAAGTTGAGCTGGCATTCCTCGCGGGCGACCCACTTGAGACCCTGTGTGGTGGGAATCTGCACCCGACTCCAGTTGCAGCCGGTCTGCGCGGCGCGTCCGTACGGATCGTAATCGCCGAGCGGGCCGTGCAGGGCGAATTCCCGCGCCTTCGGCGGCAGCGTATCGGGATCGATCATCTGATCTGCCTGCGCGGCTGCGCCGAGACAGAGCAGGGAAGCGGCGGCGAATCCGGTCCTGAGCAAAACTGACATGGCGATCTCCTCCGTGATGCGATGGCCGCGAGTTTAACACCGCAGGCCGCCATTCGCCCCATCACGTCCGATCACGCTCGCGTGGCTGTTCAGCCAGAGGCGCCCGCGCGGGCCGCCGCGGTTGCGGTGCGGCCCTTCATCAGCGCTCGCACGCCGTACGCGAGCCCCGCGCCGACGATCAGCACCCCGATCGCCACCAGCGGCCGGTAGAAAATCCACGCGATGGCGATGATGACCGGCGCCAGCACGAGCGTCAGCAGCAGCGCCACCAGCGATGCGCCCGCGCCGACAATATTGCCGAAGAACGGAATGATGTCGGCGAGCACCTCGAACAGCGACAGCAGCGCCCGGAACCCAGCGAACATCAGCACGAAACCGACGACCCGCAGAATCCATGTCAGCAGGGCGTTCTCGTCCTCGCCGTGCTTGAACATCGTCCGTGCGTCGACGATTCCCTTCTCGGCCATCAGAATTTCGCGCTGGTTGCCGGCCTGCCACGGCGACAGGCCCGTCTGCGTCTGACGCCCGACAACGCTGACCTGCGTGAGCGGCGCCACGGTCCACGAAACACGCACGTCGCCGACCAGCGGCTGATCCGGATTGGAGCCGGCGTACACGATACCCTGCGCGATGCGCGCCCGGCCGCCGAGCTTTTCGCGCGCCTGGGCCAACGCGGTCTGCGGAACATCCGTTTTGTCGTCCGCCGAGAGCAGGTTGATGACGTTCGGTCCCAGCCGGAACGCCCCGAGCCGCGCGTCCTGCGCGGCATATTCGCGCGACGCCACGCTCGGCATCTGTGGATTACGGTGATCGGCGGGGTTGCGAAAGCGGCTGGAGTCGATGGCTTTTTCGGACCATTCCCGGGTGTAGGAATAGCGCGTGACCGTCTCCTCGCCGCCTCCGAGCTTTTTTTGCGTTTCGCTCTGACTGGTTTCCTTCCACTGGAACATTTCGACCGTGCGGGAGAGCTTGAGGCCGCTCGCTGCGAAACCGAAATCGGGATCGCGCACGCCCTGCGCCGACGCCGTATCGCCCGCCACATGCACCAGCTTGCCCTCGTTGGCCGTGTCCAACTTGTCGACAGCGACCGACATCACTAGACCGGCACCCTCGCGCAGCGCCGCCGCCGTCTTGGCCGACCGACCTTCGTTCCAGAACATCAGGACGCCGGCGGCGATCACCAGCAAGAGGCCGATCAGGATGCCCTTGAGACTGTCGCCGATGCGCGAAAACCACGAGCGCGACGTCGTCTCGGTGAAGACGTCCGACGCGCCGCCGATCCCGCCCGGAAGACCGCTATCGATCGACGAATTGCTGCTGAAATCGCCGTCCTGATTGCTCATGCGGGCCTCCATGGTCAGGACGTGCGCCTGCCGACGCCCTACGGCCCAGTTTAGCCGCGTCGGGGCGCGCTGCACAGTCCGGCACGACGCGGAAATCGTATGAGCCGGCAAGGCGTTGCGCTTTGGCGGCGGACTGCGCGCTGAGGTCGCCTTGCGGGACCAGCCTGGCTGTGGATACATCGGGCCGCGCCCGGCCCTTGGCTGGGTCGACAGGGTGGAACGGGCGAGCGCAGCCGCCAGATTCGATGCGGGACAGAATGGCGAAGCAGCTCAACGGCGTTTTCCGCGCCTGGATGAAAGTGAAACAGGCCGACGAGACGGCGCCGCCCATCATCTGGGGCCATTGCGTCGTCCACCTGTCGCATCCGGAGTTTTCCGGCAACGTGCTGCACACGTCGGGCGTGATGGAGATCACCGAGCACAAGAATTTCAGGATCGCCGAGACGCGCAACAATTATTACGCGCTGCTCGGGCCCGAACTGTTCATGCCGGACGACTCGCGCCTCGATCCGATGACCTATGTGACGCAGCATCGCGGCGAGACGCGCAAGACCGACGCCTTCGCCAGCGCGGCCATGAATGCCGATCGCGATTGTCCAAAATGTCACGGCACCGGCGTCTATCGCTATGGCGACGAGCGCATGGCGGTCTGCGACGCGTGCTGCAAACACAATCAGGGCTGGTGGCGACTTGAGGGCGCGTACGGGCCTGACAATGGCCGATGGGCCTGCAAGGCGGGCTGCGGGGTCATCGTCGACAAGCCGCCACTGGAGCTGGAGTTTCTGCCGCGCGCGGTGACGTAAGCGCTTTCGGTTGTCGAACCGCGCGGCGTTGGATCGCTCAGTCTTTCAGTTCGCCCGCCAGCACTTTCGCGGCCCATAGCGCGCTGGCGACGATCCGGGCGCGCGCGATTTCAGACAAATCTGTCGCCCGCATGAGCCGCAAGCCCAGCGCCGCAATGGCGAAGTGATACGTCGTCCTGTCTTCGACGTCCTCGAACAATCTGAAAGCGGCGTCGCGAATGGTCCGGATCACTGCAAGATAAGAATCAGAATTCGGATTCTGTTTGCCTGAAGCGATCAGGCGCTCCGTTTCGAAAACATCCCCATGTGAGACGTCGGCGGGGACGTTGATTCGGACGCTGCATTCCAGCGCCGCCAGATCCTCGAACACATGGCCGCGTCCGGTCTTCTGGAAGTCGATGAGCACCGCGCGATCGCGTTCCGGATCGACGATGATGTTGTCGGTGTTCAGATCGCCGTGAACAATGCAGCTGTGACAGGCGCGTTTGAGGCTTGGCGCGAAGAGCGTCGCGTAAGGCGAGGGAAAGGACTCCGCGCCGATCGTGAGTCGCGTCCCATCATCGCGCGCGTCGAAGAAGCGCGCCGCATTGACGCGCAACTCGCGTTCCATCTCACGCGCAAAACGCTTCGTGACGAAATAGCGATCGACATACCGCTGCGCGATGTCACTTTCAGCCTGGATCTGACTCGGGCTGCACCATGTTCGCCGCAATGGCTCGACGATTGAACGCAACACCAGATCGAGCGCGCCCATGTCGCCGCGCTGAAAGCAATCGGTGAGCGTATCGAGGCGCGCGCCGTTCGCGCTGCCGATGTACGAATAGGAGAGGCCCGCGAGACTGCGCGTGCGGATAAAGCCGATCAGTTCCGGCCGGCAATTTGCCGGAAGTCCATTCCGGACATGCGCTTCGTAATTCGCCCTCTCGCGATCGCCTTGCGCGCGCGGCGCGATCTTCACGACGACGGGCGCGCCCTCGACCTCTCTTGGTCCCAGTAGCGGCGTCGCCTTGAACACGCGTGCGGCGCTGCGTCCGCCAGCGAGCGCCTCCAACTCATGCGCGACGACATGCGTGTTTGCGCCGCCGATTTTCGTCGCCGCCAGAAGCCGCAGCAACAGAGACAGGGCTTCCTGATCTGTGTTGCTTGCGCCAAACGGCGCACCGCCGCGAAAGCGGAGATCGGGAAACGCAATAAATGTCGCGCCGCGTGCAGGCATGGAGCCGCTCTGAAACTGCGCCTTCAACCTAGCGTGATTCGAGGCTCAGCGCCTGCGCGCGTCAGTGGCCGTCGAGCTTCTCGGGCTCGGCCGCAATTGGCTCCTTCGCGCTGCGATCCATCAGGGCGTGCGCCTTTTCGCGCACGGTCTGGAAGATCACGTACAAGCCCGGAATCAGGAAAATGCCGATCAGGCTCGCGGCGATCATGCCGCCGAACACCGATGTGCCGACGGCGCGCTGCGTCGCCGCGCCCGCGCCGGTTGCGCGCACGAGCGGCACGAGACCGAGGATGAACGCCAGCGACGTCATCATCACGGCGCGGAATCGCAGGTCTGCGGCTTCCGTGCCGGCTTCGACGATCGACAGGCCCGCGCGCCGCCGCTCCATGGCGAATTCGACGATCAGGATGGCGTTTTTCGCCGCGAGCGCGATCAGCACGACGATGCCGATCTGGGCGAAGACATTGTTGTCGAGTCCGGTGAGTTTCAGCGCCACCATGGCGCCGAACAGGCCGACCGCGACCGACAGCAGAACCCCGAGCGGAATCATCCAGCTTTCGTAAAGCGCGACGAGGAACAGATAAGCGAACAGCACCGCCAGCCCAAGGATCGAGGCCGTCTGGCCGCTGGCAGCCTTTTCCTGCAGCGCTGTGCCAGTCCATTCGAAACTGTAGCCGGTGGGCAGATTGGCTTTCGCTACGTCTTCCATCGCGGCGATCGCTTCGCCCGACGAGAAGCCTGCGGCGGGCGCGCCGTTCAGCGTCACCGAGCGCAGATTGTTGTAGCGGATGACCGATGAGGGCGCTGTGATCAGCGCGACTTCCGCCAGCGTCCGCAACGGAATGAGTTCGCCGCTCGGCGTCCGCACGCGCACGCGCATCACGTCGTCGATCGTCATGCGGTCGGCTGCGTCTGCCTGCACCTTCACCTGCCACGTCCGGCCGAACTGGTTGAAGTCGTTCACATAGGCGCCGCCCAGCGTCGTCTGCAGCGCGCTGAAAATGTCGCTGATCGGAATGCCCAGCGCCTGCGCGCGGTCGCGGTCGATCTTGAGATCGATCTGCGGCGTCGAGCTTCCATAAGTGGTGAAGACGCCCGCAAGACGCGGCTCGCGGCTCGCGGCGATCATCAGTCCGCGTGCGACGGTGGCGAGTTCGGTCGGCGATGCGCCCGTCAGCGTTTGCAACTGGAACTCGAATCCCGAGCCTGTTCCGAGGCCGACGATCGGCGGCAGGTTGAACGGAATGGCGACTGCCGATGCCGTCGTGCTGAAGATGCGCCGCAGTTCGCCGATCGCGGTGAACACGGAACTCGATGCGTCCGTGCGCTCCGCGTAGGGCTTCATGCTGACGATGAAGAGAGCCTTGTTCGACAGCGCGAGGCCGTCGATCATGCTGAAGCCCGCGATAGTGATGACGCTCGACGCCCACGGCCGATCCATCACGGCCTTTTCGATTCCGGTCGTGGCCGCAAGCGTGCGGTTCAGCGACGCCGCATCCGGCAATTGCGCCTCGATGAAGAACGCGCCCTGATCTTCCTCCGGCAAAAATCCGGTCGGGACGATCATCGCAAGGCCTCCGCCCGCGATGCCGAAAGCCAGCACGGCCGCGCCGGCGAACAGCGCCTTGCGGGTCAATGGCCGCACGAGGCCCAGATAGGATGCGCGCGCGCCCTCGATGCCGTTCTGCAGTTTGGCGATCAGGCCTCGCGGCTTGTGTCCGGGCTTCAGCAGCAGCGAACACAAGGCAGGCGACAGCGTCAGCGCGTTGATTGCCGAAATCACCATCGCGGCGGAAACCGCAATCGCGAACTGCTTGTAGAGCGCGCCCGTGATGCCCGGAATAAACGCAGTCGGGACGAACACCGACAGCAGCACCAGCGTGATCGCGATGATCGGCCCGGTGATCTGCCCCATGGCCTTCTCGGTCGCCTGCGCGGGCGTCAGCCCGGGCTCGTGCGCCATCACGTGTTCGACGTTTTCCACCACCACGATCGCATCGTCGACCACGATGCCGATCGCCAGCACAAGCGCGAGCAGGGAGATCGTGTTGAGCGAGAAGCCGAACGCCAGCATCACCGCGAACGCGCCCACCAGCGCCACCGGCACGGCGATGATCGGAATCAGCGTCGCCCGCAGGCTGCCGAGGAATATGAACACCACGAGGCCGACCAGCACGAACGCCTCGATCAGCGTGTGCTTGACGCTCTCCATCGTCTTTTCGACGAACACGGTCGTGTCATACGGCACCGCATAGGCCACGTCGTCGGGCATGCGTTCGCCGAGGCTGGCGAGCGTCTTCTTGACGCCTTCGGCGACGGCTAGCGCATTTGCGCCCGGCGACAGATAGATGGCGGCCACCGCCGCGGGCTGTCCGTTGAATCGCGCCGTGGCGTCGGGCGATTTCGCGCCGATCTCGACGCGCGCCACGTCCTTAACCCGCACCACCGCGCCGCTCGGCAGGGCGGTGACGACGATGTCCTCGAATTCCTTCGGCGTACTGAGGCGGCCCTGCGTGGTCAGATTGATCTGGAAGCTGGCGTCGTCGAGCAGGGGCGATGCGCCGATGCGGCCGACGGCGGCCTGCACGTTCTGAGTCTGGATCGCCTTCACCACATCCTGCGCGGTCAATCCGAGACTTGCGAGCCGGTCGACGTCGACCCACACGCGCATCGCGTAATCGAGCGGCGAGAACAGCGTCGCCTGACCAACGCCCGGCACGCGCGACAGCTGATCGAGCACGTTGATCGTCACGAAGTTCGACAGGAACAGCGCGTCCTTCGTGCCCTTGGGCGAATGGAACGCAACCGCCTGCAACAGCGCCGACGACTTCTTCTTCACCGTGACGCCGGTCCGCTGCACTTCCGGCGGCAGCAGGGCTGTCGCCTGCGCCACGCGGTTCGAGACGTTCACAGTGTTCAGGTCGGGATTCGAGCCGACCTCGAAGCTGATGTTGAGCGAATAGCTGCCGTCATTGCCCGACACGGACTTCATGTAGAG
>CANJEY010000041.1 GCA_947472615.1 Beijerinckiaceae bacterium | reverse complement strand
GACGCGGCGGCGGCCGCGAAACGGCATGTCGTGCCGGGCAAATCGCCGGCCTGACCTTTTCGGAGCGGCGGCGCGCTGCCAGCGGCCGCCGATTGCCTAAGCATGGCCGGCATGCGAATTTTCATGGCCGGACCGCCTGTCCGGCCTCTCTGAATCGAGGCTGCGCTTGGTTGACTGGAACTATCAATCGAAGATGGTCGCCGCTCTGGCGCAGTCTCCGGCGCTGGCGCATTCGAAATTCACGGTTCTGGACGTCGGAGCCAGCGGCGGTCTCGAACAGATCTGGCGTCAGTATGGAGCGCTTCTGCACGCCCATTGTTTCGATCCGCTGGTCACCGAGGTGGACCGGCTGAACGCGATCGAGCCATCGCCAAACGTCCGCTACCATGCCGCATGGATCACGATCGCGGACGAAGAAATTCTCGCGGGCAAAAAGGCTCCCGGCTATCCCGATACGCTGTCGTTCCACCTGACGAGCGCGATGCGCGCCGCCCGGGCGATGAAGCAGAATTACGTGCAGGAAGTCTTCAACAGTGGCGCGCCGCTCGTTTATGCGGATCGCAACATCAGTATCGACGATTTCTGCGTCGAGGAGAAATGCGCCAGCGTCGACTTCATCAAGATCGATACGGACGGCCATGATTATTACGCCCTGCGTGGCGCCGCTCAAACCCTCAAGACCCGCGGCGTCCTCGGCCTGATGATCGAAAGCCAGTACCACGGCTCCACGCACCCCTACGCCAATACGTTTTCCAACATTGATCTGTTCATGCGTGAATGCGGTTATACGCTGTTTCACCTTGACGCGTGGCGATACACGCGATCGGGACTGCCGGGCGTGTTCTGTTACGACATACAGGCACAGACTCGCACCGGACCGGTCCAGTGGGGCGACGCGGTCTATTTTCTCGATCCGCTGCTGCATCCCGAACTCCTCGACACCCTCGACGCCGTCGCGCTGGCGAAGCTGCTGATGCTCTACGATACGTTTGGGCTCGTCGATTGCGTGGCCAGCCTGTTGCAGGCAATGCGCGACAAGGGTGTCGAACTGGCGGGCGTCGATCTGACCGCTCTGCTCGACGCATGCGTGCCGGACAATCCCTATGGGCTGGCGAGGTACGACGAATACATCGCGTTCTTCGACAAGGACCCGACGACGTTTTATCCGACCAGATGGGATGCTGCGTGCAAGAAGGATGAGCCCGAAGCGGCAATCGTCGAACCCGCGCCTGTGGCCGAAATTCCCGAAACGGCCGCCGTTGTCGCCGAACAGGTCGTCATGGCGGTGCAGCCGTCGCCGTCGTCCCCCGATCGATCCGGATGGCTCGCGCGGCTGTTCGGCAAGAACTAGAATGGTCCGGTCCGGCGTTTCGCGGTAAGCCGGATCGCAATTCACATACCCCGAAGCAGAGCAGACATCGCCATGGCTATCGCCGCAGCACGCTTCAACAACATCTACAACCACGGCATGTTGCGCGTGGCGGTCGTGGCGCCTGTCGTGACCATCGTGCAGCCGGCCGAGAACGGCGCGCGGGCGCTCGACGCCTGGATGAAGGCGCACGCCGACCACGCGGCGCTGGTGGTCTTTCCCGAACTCGGCCTCACCGGCTATTCGATCGACGACCTGCTGCTGCAGGACACTGTGCTCGAACAGACGGAAGCGCAGATCGCCGCGCTGTGCGACGCCAGCGCCGACCTGACTCCGGTGGCGATCGTGGGCGCGCCGTTACGCGTGGGCGGACGGCTCTACAACACGGCTGTGGTGCTGCACAAAGGCCGCATTCTGGGCGTCGTGCCGAAGACCTATCTGCCGAATTACCGCGAATTCTACGAAGGCCGCCATTTCGCATCCGGGGCGCATACCTCCGTCGACGAGATCGTCCTCGCCGGCCAGACGGTTCCTTTCGGCGCGGACCTGATGTTCGCGGCGTCCGACGTTCCCGACTTCGTGCTGCATGTCGAAATCTGCGAAGACGTCTGGGTGCCGATTCCGCCGAGCGCCCACGCGGCGCTCGCGGGCGCGACCGTGCTGGCGAACCTCTCGGCCAGCAACGCCACGATTGGCAAGTCCGACTATCGCCATGCGCTGTGCCGCGCTCACTCGGGCCGCTGCATGGCGGCCTATATCTATTCAGCCGCCGGACCGGGCGAATCCACCACCGATCTCGCCTGGGACGGTCACGCCATGGCCTACGAGAACGGCGTGCTGCTGGCCGAGAGCGAGCGCTTCGCGGCGGGCGGCTACACGATCACCGCCGATGTCGATCTCGAACTGATCCGTCAGGAGCGGATGCGGCACAATACGTTCGAGAGCTGCGCGGCCAATCACCAGATTGGGCCGCAGACGTTCCGGCGAGTCGCGTTCCGCCTCGACCCGCCGCTCGACGTCGATGCGCCGCTGCGGCGCTCGGTCGACCGCTTTCCGTTCGTGCCGAACGACGCCGCCAAGCTCAGCGACCTGTGCTTCGAGGCCTACAACATTCAGGTGCATGGCCTCGTGCAGCGGCTCAAGGCCTCGCACACACAGAAAATCGTCATCGGCGTGTCGGGCGGCCTCGATTCGACGCAGGCGCTCGTGGTGGCGGCGCGCACGATGGACGCGATGGGCCTGCCCCGCAAGAATATTCTCGCCTATACGCTGCCGGCCTTCGCCACCAGCCAGATGACGAAGAGCAACGCATGGAGGCTGATGCGCGCGCTAGGCGTCAGCGCCGAGGAGATCGACATCACGCCCGCCTGCCGGCAGATGCTGGCCGACATTCGTCACCCGTTCGACGAAGGCCGTAAACAATACGACGTGACGTTCGAAAACGTGCAAGCCGGCGCCAGAACCTCTCTGCTGTTCCGCCTCGCCAATCAGCACAACGGCCTCGTGCTCGGCACCGGCGATCTGTCCGAGCTGGCGCTCGGCTGGTGCACCTATGGCGTCGGCGATCACATGTCGCATTACAACGTCAATGCGTCGGTCTCGAAGACGCTCATCCAGCACCTGATCCGCTGGGTGGCGGATTCGCATCTCTTTAGCGACGAGACAAGCGCCGTGCTGATCGACGTGCTTGGCACTGAAATTTCGCCCGAACTCGTGCCGGGCGATGGCGAGCGGCCGGCTCAGCGCACCGAAGACGTGGTCGGCCCCTACGAGCTTCAGGACTTTAATCTCTCTTACGCAACGCGCCACCGCTTCAGGCCGAGCAAGATCGCGTTCCTGTCGCATCACGCGTGGAGCGACGCCGCGCAGGGCCGTTGGCCGCCCGGACAGCCGGCGCAGGAGCGCCGCTCCTACGATCTGGACACGATCGAAAAGTGGCTCGACGTTTTCCTGAAGCGCTTCTTCGGCACGAGCCAGTTCAAGCGCTCCGTGCTGCCGAACGGACCGAAGGTCAGTCCCGGCGGTTCGCTCTCGCCGCGCGGCGACTGGCGCGCGCCGAGCGATTCATCCTCCGCCATCTGGATCGCCGAACTCGCGAACCGCGTACGCGGCTAAACGCGATCGCTGCTTGTTCGCTCCCCTTCTTGCCACTAGCCTGACCGCATCAGGCGCGGGCGACGGAACGTACAGGTTCGATGACGACGGAAAGCGTGGCCACAGTTGAGCGGAGCGTGCGGCCGACGCCCGGTTGGTTGAACCGTCTTCCGAATCCAATCGTCATCGGGCTGACGCTTCTGCTGCTGGCGCTGATCGTGCCGCCGGTGATCTATCTCATACAGGTGAGCTTCTACACGACGCGCCTCGACGGCTCGCTCGGCGATCTGACGATCAGGCACTACGCCGGCATCTTTTCCAATCCGCGCTTTACCAACAACCTGATGAACACGTCGATCTACGCATTTGGATCGGCGGTTCTGGCGATCGTGCTCGGCGCGGCTCAGGCGTGGATTGTCGAGCGTACCGATACGCCGCTGCGGCAGTTCACGTTCCTGATCGCCATTCTGTCGCTCAGCATGCCGCAGGTGCTCTACACGATCGCGTGGCTGCTGATCCTCGGCAAGTCGGGGCCGGTGAACGATCTGTTGCGGGCGTGGATGGGCGGCTCAGACGCCGTTTTCAGCGTCTACAGCATGTGGGGCATGATCCTCATCGAGGGCCTGACGTGGGCGCCGCTGTCGTTCCTGCTGTTATCGTCGGTGTTCCGCTCGGTCGACGCCTCGTTCGAGGAAGCCGCCATGATGTCGGGCGCCAGCGTTGGCCAGACGCTGTGGCGGATCACATTGCCGCTGGCGACGCCGGCGATCGCGGCGCTGATCCTGCTGATCGTGATCCGCTGTTTCGAGGCGTTCGAAATTCCCGCGCTGGTCGGCTCGCCCGGCCGCGTGCGGGTGCTGACGACGGACATCTACGATGCCGTGCACAAGACGATTCCTGCGAACTACGGACAGGCCGGCGCGTTCTCGGTGATTCTGTTCGTGATCGTGATCTGCATGTTGCAGTTCTACAATCGCCTGAGCCGTCAGGCGGAGCGGTTTCAGACTATCACCGGCAAGGGCTATCGGCCGCGCGTACTCAAGCTCGGCCGGTTGCGCTGGCTGACGGCGGGCGTGCTCGGCCTGTTCTTTCTGGTGCTGATCGTCGCGCCGGTTGGCATCGTGCTGCTCGCCTCATTGCAGAGTTTTTACGAAAAGGTGTCCTACGCGGCCTTCGCCAACGCGACGCTGGAGAATTACCGGCAGGTGTTCCATTCGCCGTCGTTTCGCGATTCCATCGGCAATACGCTGATCCTTGGCTCGGTGACGGCGACGGCCGTTTGTTCGCTGACGGCCGTGTTCGCCTGGATGGTGGTGCGGCGTTATCGCGGCGCGTGGGTTCTGGATCAACTCGCCACCGCGCCGCTGGTGTTTCCGGCGCTCGTGCTCGGGCTCGCGTTCATGCAGATCTATCTGAGCCTGCCGTTCGCCTTCTACGGAACGCTGGCGAGCGTCATACTCGCATCCATGGTGCGCTATCTGCCCTACGGCATGCGTTATTCCTACGCGGGCGTTCTGCAGATCCACAAGGAGATCGAGGAGGCGGCCGCGGTGGCTGGCGCGAGCCGTCTCGTCACCTTCCGCCGCATCGTGTTGCCGTTGCTGGGGCCGGCGCTGCTGACGTGCTGGCTCTTTGTCTTCCTGTTGTCGGTGCGCGCCGTGTCGATGGCGATCCTGCTCGTCGGCCCGCAATCGCAGATCGTGGCGGTTTCTCTGTTCGATCTGTGGAGCAATGGCCAAACGGCGGAGCTTGCCGCGATGGGCTTCACGTGGATGATGTTCATGACGATCGTCAGTACGATCTTTTATGTCGCCGCGCGGCGCTTCGGCCTCGCGGTTCATTGAGTCAGCGCGATGACGCGACCGGCACGCCGATGCCGGGGCGCGGCTCGACGCCGCATCCAGGTTTCATCGGAACGCGCAGCACGCCGTCCGTAACCGTCAGGCCTTCCCACGGATCGTCTTCGATGCCGAGGAACTCGGAAAACTCGCACGCATAGCCGACGCGCGGCAAAGCCGCCGCGAGCTGCGACGCATGAGCGGCCAGCAGCGCCGGTCCCGTGTGGGCGCCAAACCTGTATTTGACGCCGCCCGCCTCGCAGATGCGCGCGGCCGCCAGCGTTTTCGTCAGACCGCCGATCTTGGTGATCTGCAGATTGACGATGTCGGCGATCTTCTCGCGCACGATGTAATTCACCAGATCCACCGAATAGGCGCACTCGTCGGCCTCCACCATCACCGGCACCGCGTCCGTCACGGTCTTGAGCCCGCGCAGATCGTTGTACGCCACCGGCTGCTCGGCGAGGTCGATGCCGAACGGCAGCATGTGGGTGATGGCCTCGATGGCGGATTTCGACGTGTAGGACTGGTTGGCGTCGATGGTGAGCCGAGCCTCCTTGCCGAGTTCCTCCCGGATCGCGGCGACGCAAGCGACGTCTTCCTCGAGCCTGCCGTGGATCTTGATCTTGAAATTGCGGAAGCCCTCGTTGAAAAGAGCGCGCGCGTTCGCCGCCATCTCGTGCGGCTTCTTGATCGGCAGGATGCGCATCGAGCGGAATTCGGAATTGGCGACGCCGCCGAACAATTCGACGATCGGCACGCCGAGCCTGCGCGCCTTGAGATCATGCAGGGCGCAGTCGATGCCCGATTTCGCCTGATTGTTGGCGACCATCAAACGGTCCATCTGCTCGTTGATGAGGGCGATCTGACGCGAATCTGCGCCGATGAGCATGGTGCGGAATTCGTCCAGCGCCGCCTTCACGCCGCCGAACGGAGAACCATATTGCGCCTGCGCGGCCGCGTATCCGTAACCGAGCGTTCCGTCTTCTGCTTCAATCGTGACGATCCAGCCATGAAACGCCGGATTGGCGCGCAGAGCGAACTTCCAGTCCTTGTCCTTCTTCGGCAGGATGGACGGTGTGATGTGAATGTCGGCGATTTTCATGTGTGTTCCATTGTCTGTCGTCGCTTCATTCTGCACATGGCGAGCGCGATTGTCACCCATATGGAAACTTGCTAGCCTTTCGGAACAGCATGGGTGGAGCGGAATGCAGAGTTTGTTGAAAGCCAATGGCGCGCGGCTGCAATTGCCCCATCTCGACGCCTGCGCGAATGCGCACCAGAAGGGCGTCACCAAGCTTCTCGACGATCTGCAGGCGCCGTCGCTGTTTTCGGAATACAATTGGGACGAGTGGATGACGCTCGACGCTCCCTACGAAGAGGTCGATTTTTCCACCACCGACGTCACCACGCGGTTCAACCGCAATGGGTACGATTGGGACATTCACGGGCTGCTGTATCGTCCGCGCAAGGAAGTCGATTCCGGTCTCGCGATCGTCGTTATTCACGGAGGCGCCGGAAGCGCGCGCGGCAAGGACACGACGCCCGACGGCCGCCCTGGCATTTCGCGCGTGCTGGCCGGGCAGGGCTTCACGGTCCTGTCTGTGGATTATGTCGGGCATTACCCGCTCGGCGGGATATGGACCGCGCCGGTGAAGGACCGTGAGCCGATCTACCTGCTGGACCGCAAGCTCGCCGCCGACGAGATCCTGGATCGCAACCGCAAGTGCACCTTTAATGTGCATGTGCAAGGCACGGCGCAACTCGTCGACGAATATCTGACGGGCCGTCGTCTGCTCGGCTTTGGCCATTCGACAGGCGGCCCCATGACGGTGGCTCTGCACGCATTCACCAAGACTGCGAAAGTTATCGGCCTGATCGGCTTCGGAAGCGGCGGGCCGCAGGGTTGGCGGAAGGAATGGCTGGAAGTCACGCGACAGACATATCGCGACTTCCCCGTCGATCACATTTCGCGCCGCTCCATCAAAGCGTTTCGTGATGCGGGTTACGAAGGGCCAGCCGAGGTGTGCCCGTGGGGCGGCGCGGAAGGCTACGTCCCCTGGGCGAACTACGCGCGCTCGCAGATCAAGACCGGTCTGTGCGACAATCAATTGCTCGGCGCGGTGAAGAAGCTTGAGGAATATCCGCCGCTCACCGGCCTGCCGCGCGAGGAATATCTCGACTATCTCGATGAGCAGGATCCTGCATGGCTGGCGTCGATCGGCGTGCTGCTGATGTGCAGTGAGAACGATCGTCCGCACTGGATCATCGGCGATCGGCTGGAAGACAAATACGACGTCTTCATGGGCGTTAAATACGCAAAGCACACGCCGCGCGTGCAGGTGATCTACGTGCCGAAATACAGCCACTACGGCATGCAGGAACTTTATAACGAAAAGATCGCCTATGTCTGGCTCTGGGCCTGGAAGAGCGGATTCTTTCAGGCCCGCACGGCATGACGCTTGCTGTGCGACCGCACTCCACCGACGCATGAGGACGAGACCGTGATGACGTTTTCCAGCCACGCCCTTCGCACATTCGCCGCCGCGACGCTCACCGCCGCGCTGGCGGCTATCTCTGGCGTCCCATCCGCAGCCGCGTTCACGGCCGATGAAATCGCCATGCTGAAAGGCCCGGATCGCGAAAAGATCCTGCTCGAAGGCGCGAAGGCGGAGGGCAAGGTGGTGCTCTATTCGGCGATGATCGTCGATCAGGCGCTGCGGCCGCTGGTGGCTGCGTTCAAGGCGAAATATCCTGCCGTCGATCTCGAATTCTGGCGCGAGGACAGCACCAAGATCTTGCAGAAAGTGCTCGCCGAGCGGCGCGCCAATGCGCAATTGGTCGATGTCGTCGAATGGGGAGGCGGCGTGCCATCGGCGATCGAGGCCGGGGTGATCGCGCCTTTCTATTCGCCCTCGCTCGATGTCTATCCTAAGGCCTATTACGATCAGCAGGGCCGCTATGCGGCGACGCGGTTGGGCTATTACGGCATGGCGTTCAACACCAAGCTCGTGGCCGAAGCCGATGTGCCGAAGACTTATGACGACCTCACCAATCCGAAATGGAAGGGCAAGATCAGCTGGCCGGTTTCCGAACAGGGCAGCACCGAATTCATCATTCACTCGATGATGCATATGGGCGAGGCGCGCGGCGAAGCCTTCCTGAAGAAGCTCGCGGCGCAGGAGTTGATCGCCTTCACCGGCAGCGCGCGGTCTCTGGTGGATCGCGTCGGTCAGGGCGAGGTGCCGCTGGCGATCCAGATCTATGCGCACCATCCGCTCATCAGCAAGGCGAAGGGCGCGCCGCTCGATGTGCAGATGATGGACCCGATACCCTCCGACGTCAGCGCCATCCAGCTTGTGAAAGGCGCCAAGCACCCGCATGCGGCGATGCTGCTGATCGACTTCGTGCTGTCAAAGGAAGGCCAGACCGTGCTGCAGAAGGCGGATTATCTGCCCGCTCACCCGGACGTCGACCCGCAGGACAGCTTGCGCAAAATCGTTCCGCGGCTGGCAGGCATCAAGGAGAACGTGATTTCGCCGCTGGAGTTTTTCGCCCGCCGCGACGCCGCGCTAAAGTTGTTCGAAAAGTATTTCGACAAATAGGCGACTGCCGTTCTTTCGATCAAGCGTCGCTATTCGGCGGGACGAATAGCCGCCGAGGACGGAGTGTTTTGTCTATTTTGCAGGCAATTCTGCGCCTCTTTGGGCGATTAGCTGAAATTACAACCTTGGTCGGCGGCGCGCGTTTGACCTAGCCTCTGCGAACGAACCTTCGGGGACCGATCGCATGCTGACGAGCCAGCAAAAAGTATTTCGCCGCTTCTGGTACGCGACGCACAAGCTGAGCGAGCTTGCCGCCGGCCCGCGTCCGTTCACCCTGCTGGGCGAGCCGATCGTGCTGTTTCTCGACGAGGCGGGCGATCCGGTGGCGCTGGAAGACAGGTGTTGCCATCGCACGGCGCGCCTGTCGAAAGGCTGGGTCGACGATGGCAAGATCGTGTGCGGCTATCACGGCTGGACATTCGAGCGCAGCGGCATGCTGGTGCGGATTCCTCAATTCGGGCCGGATCAGCCTTTGCCGAAGGTCGGCGTGCGCTCTTTCCATTGCGCGGCGCGCTACGGCTACGCGTGGGTCTGTCTCGACGAACCGCTGCAGCCGATCCCGGTCGTGCCGGAAGAAACGTTACCCGGATTCCGGCGCATCCATCAGTTCCATGAAGTGTGGAATTCCGCGCCGCTGCGGCTGATGGAAAATTCATTCGACACCGCGCATCTGTCGTTCGTCCATAAGGGCACGTTCGGCCAACTCGACCGGCCGAAGCCCGAGAAATACGAATTGAACGAGACGGATTTCGGCTTTGCGGGCGAGACGATCGTCGACGTGAACAATCCGCCGAATGCCGCGCGCATTACCGGCACGAGCGCGCCGACGACGCGGCGGCACATGCGCAGCGCCTGGCACATGCCGTTCTGCCGCTGCCTCGATATCGAATACCCGTCCGGCATTCGCCACATTATCTTCAATTCCGCGACGCCGATCGACGACAAGCGCATGCTGGTGGCGCAAATCCTGTTCCGCAACGATACCGAAGCGGATTGCTCGACGCAGGAACTGATCGACTGGGACGCGGCGATCATCGAGGAAGATCGCGAGATGCTCGAAGCGACGGACCCGGATGCGCCGCTCGACCTGACCCGCAAGGCGGAAGCGCATATGCCATCTGATCGCCCCGGCATCATCATGCGCAAGAAACTGCTGCAATTGTTGAAGGACCACGGCGAAAGCGAGATCACCAACGCGCGTCCGATCGTGACCTTCGGCAACGCTGTCGAATTCAGCGAGGTCTAGCGGCTGCAACCGGGATCGAGCATGGCGAGCTTCGTACTGAAGCGCATCTGGCAGGGGCTGCTCACGGTCCTTGTGGTCGCCTTCGTGGCGTTCGGATTGTTCCGCTTCGTCGGCGATCCGGTGATGAGCATGGCGGGCGCGGAGGCGACGCAGCGCGATCGCGAGGAACTCCGCGAGCAACTGGGTCTGAACGATTCCATTCCGGTGCAGTTCGTGCGTTTCGTGGCGAACGCCGCAACGGGTGATTTCGGCATTTCATACCGTTCGGGCCGGCCGGTCTCGAACCTCTTGGCGGAACGAATTCCGGCGACGCTCGAACTCGTTTTCCTCGGTGCCGGCATGGCGCTCCTGTTTGGCGTTCTGCTCGGAATCGCCGCGGCGCTGCGTCCGCGCGGCAGGCTGAGCCGCTTCATCCTGACAGGATCGCTGGCGGGCGTCTGTCTTCCCACATTCGTGAACGGCATTTTGCTGATCTATCTGTTCGCTGTCACGCTGCGCTGGCTGCCGTCGTTTGGGCGCGGAGAAACAGTGCAGATCGGCGTCTGGTCGACGGGCCTGCTGACGTCGAGCGGACTACGATCGTTGATCATGCCGGCGCTGACGCTGGCGCTGTTTCAGCTCGCGATGCTGACGCGTCTCGTCTATTCGGAAATGACCGATGTGATGCAGACGGATTTCATTCGCTTTTGCCGCGCGCGAGGCCTCGACAGGCGAAGCATCTTCTTTCGTCATGGCTTGCGCAGCGCCCTCATGCCGGTCGTCACGGTTGTCGGCCTCAACATCGGTTCGGTGATCGCATTTTCGGCGATCACCGAAACCGTGTTCCAGTGGCCGGGCTTGAGTCTTCTGTTCGTGGACTCGATCCGCTTCGGCGACATACCGGTGATGGCCGCCTATCTGGTGCTGGTTTCCTTCGTGTTTGTCCTCATCAATCTGGCGGTCGATCTGATCTATTTCGCGATCGATCCACGCCTGCGCGTCAGCCGCGCTGGAGCGCCCGCGCATGGCTGAGATCGCGACTCCCGTTTCGGCAGGGCGGTTGAAGCTGGCGGCGCTCGCGCCGCGAAGCGAGTCGCCCGTGCTGCGTTCGTTCCTGCGGACGCCGTCGGCGATGATCGCCGCCTTCGTGCTGACGTGTCTCGCATTGACCGCGCTTCTTGCGCCGTGGCTCGCGCCTTTTGATCCGTTCGATCCGGCCAATGTCAGCCTGATCGACGCCATGACGCCGCCGCTGTGGATGCGTGACGGCAATCCGGACTATCTGCTCGGCACCGACGATCAGGGCCGCGATATCCTGTCAACTGTGATGTTCGGGCTGCGCATCTCAATGACGGTGGGCGTGGCCGCCGTAGTCGTCGCCATGACGCTGGGCGTCGTGATTGGGCTGATAGCCGGCTATGCGGGCGGCTGGTTCGAAAGTCTGACGATGCGCATCGTCGACATTCAGCTGACGATTCCCAGCATCCTGCTGGCGCTGATGATCGACGGCGTCACACGCGTCGTCGCATCGCGCGAATTGCAGGCGGAAATCGCGATCTATGCCGTGATCGCCGCGATCGGGTTCGCGAGCTGGCCGCCCTTTGCGCGCGTGGCCCGTAGCCGCGCACTCGTCGAACGCAACAAGGAATATGTACAGGCAGCGCGAATCATCGGCGTTGCGCCGCTGCGCATTCTGCTCAGCCACATCCTGCCAAACGCGATCGCCCCGGTTCTGGTGATCGCCACGATCGATCTTGGACTGGCGGTGCTGGCCGAGGCGGCGCTGTCGTTCCTCGGCGTCGGCATGCCGCCGACGCAGCCGTCGCTGGGCACGATGATCCGGATTGGCGGCAATCACCTATTCTCCGGCAAGTGGTGGATCTTCATGACCCCGGCGCTGACGCTGGTGATGATTGTTCTGTCCGTGAACATTCTTGGCGACTGGCTGCGCGACGCGCTGAATCCGAAAATGCGCCGCCGGGTTTGATGAGCTTGGCACAGCGTTTGCTCGATATTGCTCGCTACGCCACGCACAAACCGGGCTGAAAAGTCGTCCGGCGTGGCCTCGAGGAGGGTGTCATGCTTCGTCGCGCGTCCATCTGCCTGTCTCTGGCGCTGTCCGCGGCGCTGCTGTCGAGCGCACAGGCGCAGACGTTCCGCTGGGCGACGCCCGCGAGCGTCGCCACCATGGATCCTCACGCGTCTGGCGATACGACCACGCGCAATATCCTGATCAACGTCTACGAAGGCCTTGTGCGCCTCAATCAGAAATCGGTGCTCGATTCCGAGCTGGCCGTTTCATGGGAAGCGATCGAGCCGACGGTTTGGCGCTTCAAGCTGCGTCCCAACGTCACGTTCCACGACGGCAGTCCGTTCACAGCCGATGACGTCGTCTTCTCGTTCAAACGCGCGACTACGAGCAGCTCGGACATTCGCGCCAAGCTGCGCTCGATCAAGGAGATGAAGAAAGTCGACGACCTGACGGTCGACGCGATCACGCAGGCGCCGAATCCCATTCTGCCGCAGGGCGTGTTGATCTTCATGCCGATTCTCAGCCACGTCTGGGCGGAGAAGAACAACGCGGTCGAGCCAGCTGACAACCGCCGCACCGGCAAGGAGAATTTTGCCACCCGTAATGCGGACGGCACCGGGCCCTTCAAGATCACCTCCTACGGCGTAGACGGCCGAATCGAGATGGTTCCAAACGAATCGTGGTGGGACAAGAAGGAGCACAATCTCTCGAAGGTCGTGATCTCGCCCATTGCGTCTGACGCGACGCGCGTCGCGGCGCTGCTGTCGGGCGAAATTGATCTCATCACGCCCATCCCGCAGCAGGACGTGCCGCGCGTCAAGGAAAGCCCGCAATTCTATATCCTGACGGCGCCGGAAGCCCGCGTGGTGTTTCTCGGATTCGATCAATGGCGCGATGAACTGATCGCATCGAACGTGAAGGGCAAGAACCCCTTCAAGGATGTTCGCGTTCGGCAAGCGCTCGCGAAGGCCATCAACATGGACCTCGTGCGCGACAAGGTGCTGCTCGGCGCGGGCGATCCGCTGTTCGCCATGATCCCGCCGCAGGCCAATGGCTGGACGCCGGAATTCAAGACGCGCCCGGCCTCCGACATCAACGAAGCCAAAAAGCTGCTGGCCGACGCTGGTTATCCCGCCGGCTTTTCGGTCACGCTCGATTGCCCGAGCGACGGTCTTTCCAATATGGGCGAGCCTGTCTGTGTGGCTCTCACTGGTTTGCTGGCGCGCATCGGCGTCAAGGTCGATGTGCTATTGCAGAAGCAGGCCGCCTATGCGGGCAAGATCGGCCGCCGCGAGACGAGCTTCTACATTCATAGCTGGGGCGCCACGACATTCGACGCGCTCGCCACAATGGAGCTGACAATGTTCTCCTATGGGGACGGCGTCGGCACATGGAACGTGGGCGGATATTCGAATGCCGAAGTTGACAAGCTCATCCTTTCTGCCTCATCCGAAATGGATGCTGCGAAGCGCAAAGGCATGCTGACGAAGGCGCTGTCCATTCACCGCGATCATGTCGGAACGATCCCACTCTATCAGCCGACCCTCACGTATGCGGCGAGCACGAAGGTGAAGGTCGTCACACGCTCCGACGATGCGGTGCAATTGCGCTGGGTGCGGTTCCAGTGACGTCGCGCGCCGGATAGGGCGATGTTCATCGCCACGCCTCGCAATGGCCTCGCGCCGGTTCTGTCGGTGGAAGGTCTGCGCGTGGAACTGCCGGGCGCGCGCGGCCCGGTCTTTCCGGTTCGAGATATTTCCTTCTCGATCGTCGCCGGCGAGACGCTGGGCGTCGTGGGGGAATCAGGCGCCGGCAAGTCCATGACAGGCTCGGCGGTGCTCGGCCTGATCGATCCGCCGGGTCGTGTGACGGGCGGCCTGATTCGACTCAATGGCGACCGGATCGACAATCTGTCCGAGACGCAAATGCAAGCCATTCGTGGCCGTCGCATCGGGGCCATCTTTCAGGACCCGATGACGGCGCTCGATCCGCTGTTCACGGTTGGAAGCCAGATCGTCGAAACGATCCTGACTCATCAGGACCTGGATGCGAAGCAGGCGCACAAGAAAGCCATCAGTCTCCTTGAAAGCGTCGGGCTTCCATCTCCGGCGCAACGGATGGAGGATTATCCGCATCAATTGTCTGGCGGCATGCGCCAGCGCGTGGTGATTGCGCTGGCGCTGTGTAATGATCCCGAACTCGTCATCGCCGATGAGCCGACGACGGCGCTCGATGTCTCGACGCAGGCGCAGATCATTTCGCTGCTGAAGGATCTGTGCGAAGAGCGCGGCGTCGCCGTCATGCTGGTGACCCACGACATGGGCGTCATCGCCGAAGCAGCCGATCGCGTCGCCGTGATGTATGCGGGCCGCATCGTCGAGATCGGATCCGTTCACGAGGTGCTGCGCAAACCGCGTCACCCGTACACGCGTGGACTGGTGAATTCGATTCCCCGCGTGTCACGCCGCAAGGCGAGCCTGTTTCAGATCGAAGGCGCCATGCCGCCGCTCGATGCGACGCCGTCGGGTTGCGCCTTCCATCCGCGCTGCGACTTTGCTGTAGACGCCTGCTCGAAGGATCTGCCGCCGCTCCGCGCCTGGGACGGCGGCGCATCGGCCTGCTGGCTTCCGGTCGATGAGAGCCCGCTCGACGACCAATCGCTTGCGCCACGTCCCGCCGACTACGAGAGCCGTTTCCAGATTCCCGACGCGGCGCCGCTGGTCGAAGTCGACCAGGTGTCGAAGCACTTCGGGTCGGCCGCATCATGGCTGTCGCGCTTTACGGCGCGATTGTCGTCCGGCGTCAATCGCGCTGTCGACGACGTCAGCTTTCACATTCTGCGTGGCGAGACATTCGCTTTGGTCGGCGAATCTGGTTGCGGCAAGTCGACGCTCGCGCGCATGATCGTGGGGCTGCACCCGGCGACGTCCGGAATGGTTCGCTTCGGCGGCGTCGATGTCGCGGGAATGCGCCGGCAACGCCGTTTCCAGATGGTGTTTCAGGATCCCTACGCGAGTCTGAATCCACGCTGGCGCGTCTTCGATATCGTGGCCGAGCCGGTGCGGACGCACGGTGTCGACGCCGGAGCGGGCGTGGCGCGACGGGTTCACGAGATCCTCGAAAAGGTCGGGCTTAGCGCACGCGACGCCGACAAATATCCGCATGAATTTTCCGGCGGCCAGCGACAGCGTATTTCCATCGCGCGGGCGCTCGTCAGCGAGCCCGAACTGATCGTCTGCGACGAGCCGACGTCGGCGCTCGATGTCTCCGTCCAGGCGCAAATCCTGAATTTGCTGAAATCGTTGCAGCATGAATTCGGGCTCACGCTGCTGTTCATTTCGCATGATCTCGCCGTGGTGCGGCACATGGCCGATCGTATCGCGATCATGCAGGGCGGACGCATCGTCGAGACGGGAAACGCGAACGACATTTTCACCCGGCCGGCGCATTCCTACACGCGGGCGCTTCTTGCAGCCGTGCCTGATATCGATGTGGCGATCGCCCGTAAGGCGCCGCCGGACCATGGCCTGAAGCTAAACCGGCTGAGCGGCTAATGGCATGGTGATTGCTTAAAAAGTTGCGGCGGCGTTGTCGCCGATCGACTTACCATCTAGCGCGCGTCGCGCGGTCAGGAGACGCCCATGGCAATGGCTGCCCGATCCATCGAACAAAGCCACATCACCACAAAGTCTCTGCCGCCCGGATTCGGGGTCGAAATCCTCGGGATGGATGTGGCGAATGCTTCGCCGTCTGATCTCGAAATCTTCGACGCGATCTGTCGCAACAATCCCGTCGTGGTCGTCCGCGATCAGAAGCTCGATGCGGCGCAGGTCGTGAAACTGGCGGGCCGGCTCGGCCGGCTCAGCTCGCAACATCGCACAGGCCCGCATCCGGAGTTCCCGGAGATTTCAATCCTGTCGAACAAGAAAGTCGACGGAAAATATATTGGCGCGCACGAGGTTGGCCGCAGCTGGCACACGGACGGCACGACCTACACGAAGCTTGGCCTCGTCACGATGTTGTATGGCGTCGAGTGCCCGGCGGAAGGCAGCGATACGCTGATCGCCGACACGGCGGCGGCATGGGAGGCGTTGCCGCCTGAGCGTCGCGCCGAGCTCGAAAAGGTGCAGGTCGTTCACAGCCGGTTGAAGCTGTTCCAGAAGTACAAGGCGCAACTGTCGGAAGACGATATGCGCAACATGCATGATGTGGTTCATCCGATCGTCGTCACCAGCCCTGTCGATGGACGCAAGGCGCTGTTTCTAACGAAGGGCTCGACCAAGGGCATGGTTGGCATGAGCGACGAGGACGCCCACAAGCTGATGGACGAATTGGTGCAATTCGCCACGCAGGAGCGCTTCGTCTATCGCCACAGATGGCGTCCGCATGACATTCTGATCTGGAACGATCTGGCCACCGTCCATAGCGCCACCAGCTACGATGAGACGAAGTACGATCGCCTCGTCTATCGCGCGTGGATGCGTCCGTTCACAACGGAATTCGAGGAGATCGGCCCGGCTCACTAACCAATTGCGAAAAGAGACGAAAGGCCGCGCCCATGAGAGCGCGGCCTTTTGCGTTCGTGATCGGGCGCATGCGCCCGGAACAGGTTAGGCGTTACGCATGCCTGTACGTTGTCGCCGCGGTCAGAAACCGGCAAAATCAACCGCGTCCGCCTTCCCCGTTTCGACCGGTTGCCACCGGGCGCATGCTGCTGAAAGAATGCCACAGAGCCGAAAATGTTCGGGGCAGGCATGATGTTTGACTTTAGCCCGAGGCGCTGCCATTTTTTACAATGACTTATCGGCATCCGATACGACGAGCAAAGACCTGATGGGGCCTCTGATTTCAGACGAATCCGTCTGCGTTTCCGGCTAGGAAGCGCTATGCCTCTTCTTGACGTGCGCGATCTCGGCGTCGCCTTCGACATCGGCGGACAGATTGGACAGGCTCTCGGCGGCGTCAGCTTCAGCCTCGACGCTGGAGAAGTCTTGGGCGTGGTGGGCGAGTCGGGTTCAGGGAAAAGCCTGACAGCGTTGTCGATCCAGCGTCTGCTGCCAGCGGCGGCGCGCATCACGTCTGGGTCCATCTCGTTCGAAGGTCGCGATCTGCTGGCGTTGTCCGATGACGAGATGCGCAGCGTTCGCGGCGCGCGCATTGCGCAAATCTTTCAGGACCCGCTCACGTCGCTCAATCCGGTCTTCACGATCGGCAGCCAGATCGGCGAGATGCTCAGCATTCACACCGATCTCGGCAGGGATGCGATTCGCACACGCGTGATCGAAGCGCTGCGGGAGGTTGAAATCCCCGATCCCGAGCGGCGTATCGATCAATATCCGCACGAATTGTCCGGCGGCATGCGGCAACGCGTGATGATCGCCATGGCGTTGATCTGCCGTCCGTTGCTGCTCATCGCCGATGAGCCGACGACGGCGCTCGATGTGACCATCCAGTCGCAAATCCTGCGGCTTCTGAAAAACCTGCAACAGCAGCATCGCATGGCGACGATCTTCATCACGCACGATCTCGGCGTGGTGTCGCAATTCGCCGATCGTCTGGCGGTCATGTACGCGGGAAAGATCGTCGAGCAGGGCGCCGTGCAGGACGTGCTGTCGCGGCCGCGCCATCCCTATACGAAGGCGCTCT
>CANJEY010000040.1 GCA_947472615.1 Beijerinckiaceae bacterium | reverse complement strand
TGCCGGACTTGGCGGAGCCAAGATAGCGCACCCGGCCCATCGGGGTCCGCATGGAAGGTTGGTCGTTGGCCATTTCAGCTCTCCCGATTCCGTCTCAGCGAACCATGTAGGCGACGATCCAGACGAGAATCGTCAGGACGACGCCGCCGATCAGGGTGGCCTGCGCGAGTTGCTCGCGCTGCGGGTGATCCATTCCGCGCCCGGAATCCCAGATGAAATGGCGCACCCCGCCCAGCATGTGATGGAAAAGCGCCCAAGTGAATCCAAACAGGACGATGCGACCGAGGAACGACGTCAGGATGTCGGACACGAAGGCGAATGACTTGGCGTCTGTCGCGGCGGCGATAAGCCACCAAGCCAGCAGCAATGTCCCGAGATAGAGGCCGGCGCCGGTGATGCGATGCGTGATCGACATCATCATCGTCAGCATCGGCCGATAGATTTGAAGATGCGGCGACAGCGGTCGCCGGACTGCCGGTCTGGATGTCGTATCGGCCATCGAGCCCCTCGCGGAATGAAGACTGCGGCTTCACTAATGGAAGAATCCCCGAGGCGCAACGTGGCCATCCGAGGGGACCGCCGCGCGATGGTCGATCCGCTTGGCGAATCAGGAAGATTTGAGGGCCGTCACCAGCCTGATCGCGTCGTCCGAATCCCACGCGGCGGGGCCGGCCATCAGGCCAATCTCGCAGCCCGCCTTGTCGATGACGAGTGTGGTCGGCAAACCCAGCACCTTGCCGGCGCGTTTCAGCCGCTGGAAAATGTCAGCCGAGGCGTCCGAATAAAACACCAGTCTGGTCACGCCGGCCTCATCCAGAAACGTGCGCCGCTTCTCCAGCCGAGCCGTATCGATGCTGACGGCGACGACCTCGAAGTCCGCACCGCCCATGCGGGCCTGAAGCTTGTCGAGCGAGGGCATTTCCTCCCGGCACGGGACGCACCAGGTCGCCCAGAGGTTGAGTACAACGGCCTTTCCGGCGAAGTCCTTCAGCGACTTCTTCTCACCCGATGGGCCGTCGAATACGACATCTATGGCCGGCTTCGGGGTTCCGGGGATTGTCAGGGCCGCGACTGCCCCCGTCGCCAGCGGCGCGAGACGGCGGGCCAGTTCGGTCGACGACGCGCACTGAATCGAGGTTTCCTTGCCGCCAACCCCCATCATCCCGTATAGCACCGCCGCACCGGCGGTCAGAACGATAGCCGTCGCGACCATGATCTTGCGGCCGGTCGACCGGGGTGGAGCAGCTTGCAGGCGATCGTTCGTCATAAACCCGAAAGTCCAGTGTCGGCTTTCCAGCGCAGAGGCGCCGAATGAGCAACAAGATGTGGGGCGGCCGGTTTTCCAGCGCACCGGACGCCATCATGGAGGAAATCAACGCCTCGATCGGCTTCGATTACAGGTTCGCCGCGCAGGACATTCGTGGATCTCAGGCCCATGTCGCCATGCTGGCGGAAGCCGGAATCATTCCGGCCGACGATGCAGCCTCCATTTCCAAGGGTTTAGAACAGGTTCGTGCGGAAATCGAGGCGGGCACATTCACGTTTTCGCGGGCGCTTGAAGACATTCATATGAACGTCGAGTCGCGGCTGTCCGATGTCGTCGGGCCGCATGCGGGGCGTTTGCACACCGCGCGGTCGCGCAACGATCAGGTGGCGCTGGATTTCCGGCTGTGGATTCGGGACACGATCGACGAAATCGACCAGCAGATTTTCGACTTGCAAAAGGCGCTGTCGGAAAAGGCGCTTGCCCATGCGGCGTCGATCATGCCGGGCTTCACGCATTTGCAGTCGGCCCAACCCGTGACGTTCGGCCATCATCTGCTGGCCTATGTCGAAATGCTGGCGCGCGACCGCGGGCGTTTTACCGACGCTCGCAAGCGCCTGAATGAATGCCCGCTCGGCGCGGCGGCGCTGGCAGGAACCTCATTCCCGATCGACCGCGACAAGACCGCCGCCACACTGGGTTTCGATCGTCCGACCGCGAATTCACTCGACAGCGTCTCGGACCGGGACTTCGTGCTGGAGACGCTGTCCGCCGCAGCCATCACTTCGGTACATCTGTCGCGTTTTGCTGAGGAAATCGTGCTGTGGGCGACGCCGCAGTTCGGCTTCGCGCGACTGTCGGACAGCTTTACCACGGGCTCGTCCATCATGCCGCAGAAGCGCAATCCGGATGCGGCGGAACTGGTGCGCGGCAAATCCGGCCGCGTCATCGGCGCGCTGACGGGGTTGCTGATCGTGATGAAAGGTCTGCCGCTTGCCTATTCCAAGGACATGCAGGAGGACAAGGAAGGCACGTTCGATGCGCTTCAGTCTTTGTCTCTATGTTTGGCGGCCACGACCGGAATGGTGATCGACATGCAACCGGACTTGAAGCGGATGAAATCCGCTGCCGGATCAGGCTATTCGACCGCAACCGACCTCGCCGACTGGCTGGTCAAGAACCTGAAGCTTCCGTTCCGCCGCGCCCACCATGTCACCGGCGAACTGGTTCGGATGGCGTCCGACCGCCGCATCGGGCTTGAAAAGCTTCCGCTGGCGGACATGCAACATGTCGAAGCCGGCATCACGGCGGATGTCTTTTCGGTTCTCGGCGTCGACAAGTCGGTGCGCAGCCGGACCAGCTATGGCGGCACCGCGCCGGCCAATGTGCGGGTTCAGGCGCGTCGCTGGCTGTCCCGGCTGGCGAAAGAAAAGCGGACCGTTTGATGCGTCGTTTTGTCGCGGCGTCGTTCGTGCGATAATCGGCTTGCGGCGGGCGTGCCCGGCAGTCCAGTTTCGGACCGCAGACTTGGAGCGATTGTGAACGTATCGGCGAACTTCATTGGGAAAAGCGGCGTCGCGCTGGTGCTGGCCGCGGCGTTGAGCCTCGCGGGCTGCGGACGTCGTGGACCGCTTGAGCTGCCGCCCGAAGCTGGCGGCGCTACCAAACCTGCCACTGCTCCAACGGTGAATCCGCTGATTCCCAATCCGGGCAAGCAGAACGAGCCGCCGACGGTGACGCCGCCCAAGACGCCATTTTTCCTCGATCCGCTGCTGTAGGCCATGCACCATTTCGATTATCACAACGGCGTCCTACACGCTGAGGATGTCGATCTGCGACGACTGGCGGCGGAGGTCGGCACGCCATTCTACTGTTATTCGACCGCCACGCTGACGCGGCATTTCCGGGTTTTCAGCGACAGCATGACCGGGCTCGATTCGCTCGTGTGCTTCGCCATGAAGGCGAACTCGAATCAGGCGGTGCTGAAAACCTTCGCGCGCCTAGGCGCCGGTATGGACGTCGTCTCCGAAGGCGAACTGCGGCGGGCGCGGGCGGCGGGCGTACCGGGCGAGCGAATCACCTTTTCGGGCGTCGGCAAGACCGATCGCGAGATTGCGCTGGCGCTGGCCGAAAGCATTCTCTGCTTCAATGTGGAGTCAGAGCCCGAGCTGCTGGCGATTTCACGGCTTGCGGCCAGCAGAGGCCAGACAGCCCACGTGTCGCTGCGAGTGAATCCCGACGTCGACGCCAAGACGCATCACAAGATTTCGACTGGCAAATCCGACAACAAGTTCGGCATTCCGATCTCGCGCGCCCGCGAGGTTTATGCGCAAGCCGCTACGCTCCCGGGCCTGAAAGTGTCTGGCGTCGACATGCACATCGGTTCGCAGATCACCGATCTGCAACCGTTCGACGATGCGTTTTCCCTGCTCCGGGACTTCGTCGGCGAGTTGCGATCGGATGGCCACGAGATCGACCATCTCGATCTCGGCGGTGGGCTGGGCATTCCGTATCGGGAAATCGACGACCCCGAGAGCTATCACCCGGATCGCTATGCGGCGATCGTGCGCCGGCACTTCGGCAATCTTGGCTGTAAACTGGTGTTCGAACCCGGCCGTCTGCTGGTCGGCAACGCCGGAATTCTGGTGACGCAGGTGATCTACCTGAAGGAAGGCGAGGAGAAATCCTTCGTTATCGTCGATGCCGCGATGAACGACCTCGTGCGTCCGACGCTTTATGACGCCCATCACGACATCAAGCCCGTGACGCTGTCCGCTACGGCGGACATCATCACTGCCGATGTGGTCGGACCGGTCTGCGAGAGCGGTGATTTTCTGGCGCAGGCCCGACAATTGGGGCGGCCGGAGCCCGGCGATCTGCTGGCGGTGATGTCGGCGGGGGCCTACGGGGCCGTGCAGGCCGGCACCTATAATTCGCGCCTTCTGGTGCCCGAAATTCTGGTCAATGGCTCAGCCTGGGCGGCCGTGCGGCCCCGGGCCAGTTACGAAGAATTGATCAACCTCGACAGAATTCCGTCCTGGCTGGATTGAATTTTGCCTGCCTTCCGAACGATGTTACACTTCGTCGCGTTTCAGGGTTGGCAGATGGTCCGCGCTCGGGACAAGTCTGGACACCAAGCCGCCTGAGGCCCGTTCCGACTGCGGAGAGGCCGGTTGCTCCTGAAAGATTTCACACGATCCCGCGGGATTCAGGACCGGCTGAGAACGCTGGTGGCTCGGTCGAGCCTCGTTCTCGTCTGGGAGCGGGTCTGGCCGCTCGTGTCTCCGCTGCTGATTGTGGTGGGCGCTTTTCTCGCTGTGTCCTGGGCCGGACTTTGGACGGAAGCGCCGCGCGCGCTTCGCGTCGCCGGCACGCTCGCATTCGTGGCCGTTGCCATTGCCTCTATTTGGCGCGTCACTCGCTTCCGCCGTCCGACGCGGCTTGAGGCACTGGGCCGTCTTGATCGCGATTCTGGACTGGCGCACCGTCCGGCGACCACTATCGGCGATGCGATCGCCAATGTTCAGGCCGATCCGAGCACCGCCGTCCTGTGGGATATTCACGTTCGCCGCGCCCAGACAGTTGTGTCGAGCCTCAAGCTGGCGTTGCCATCGCCCGGCATGCCGGCCCATGATCGCCATGCGGTTCGGGCTGGCGCTTTGGTGGCCGTCGTGGCGGCGGGCTTTATCGCCGGGCCGGAAAAATATGCGCGCTTGCTGGCGGCCTTCGACTGGACGACGCCCGGCGCGATTTCGCAGGGCTTCCGGCTCGATGCCTGGATCGACCCGCCGCCCTACACCGGCCGGCCGCCGATCCTGCTGAAGGCCAACGACGAGGCGGCCGGACAACCGAAGGACCGGTCGCGCCGCGTCGAAGCTCCCGTCGGGTCGACCATCGTGGTGCGCTCCTCCAATGGCGCGAGCGTTGTCGTCGAGACCGAAGGCGCGGTTGCGCCGATCAAGCCGGAGGGCGACGCTGCCGCCGACAAGGCGCCGAAAACCGCACAGGCTGCCGTGGCCGATCAGGAAAACCGCTGGACGCTGCGGGGCGACGGGCGCGTCGTCATTCGCCGATCTGGTTCGATCGTTGGCGCCTATGACGTCATATCGCTGCCAGATAAGGCTCCGGTCATCGCCCTGAAAGGCGACCCGAAGCCCAACGCGCGCGGATCGTTGACCGTCGGATACAAGATCGAAGACGATTACGGGGTGATTGGGGCGGAGGCGGAGTTCGCCAGCCCGATCATCAACGGCAAACCCGTGACGGGCCGCACGCTTGTCGAACCGCCCCGGATGGGCCTGTCGCTTCCGTCAGGCGCCGGCGGTCTCGGAGAAGCCGAGACGACCTCGGACCTGTCGGAACACGCCTGGGCCGGTGCACGGGTGACCATGACGCTCACGGCGCGCGACGAGGGCGAAAATGTCGGGCGCAGCGACCCGGTTGAAATGACCCTGCCGCAGCGCACATTCGTCAAGCCGCTTGCGCGTGCGCTGGTGGAGCAGCGCCGCAACCTCATTCTTGCGCCCGATCAGAAAGCACGCGTTTCGGCCGCGCTGGAAGGTCTGATGATCGCCCCCGAGCGGTTCAAGACGACTGCGAACGTTTATCTCGGGCTCTACACGATCGCGCTGCGCCTGACGCGCGCCCGGACCGATCCGGCGCTCGTGGAGGTGGCCGATCTGATGTGGGAAATGGCCCTGCGTCTCGAGGACGGCGATCTCTCCGACGCCGAACGCGATCTCCGCTCGCTGCAGCAGCAATTGCGCGAGGCCTTGCAGCGCGGCGCATCGGAAGACGAAATCCGCAAGCTGACCGACCAATTGCGCGCCGCGCTCGACAAATTCCTGCGCGAGTTGGCCGAGCAGATGCGCCGCGACCAGAACAGCGATCGTCAGCAAGCCGACAATCAGTTCAATCCCGATCGCATGGTGACGCCGCAGGACCTGCAGTCCATGCTCGACCGCCTTGAGGACATGGCGAAGTCGGGCAACATGGCGGATGCGCAGCGCATGCTCGATCAATTGCAAAACCTATTGGAAAATCTCCAATCGGCGCAGCGTCGTGGCGCGCAGGACCAGATGGCGCGCGAAATGAATCGCCAGATGGGCGAACTCGACAAGCTGATGCGCGAGCAGCAGCAGCTTCGCGACAAGACGTTCAGCGAGAGCCAGAAGCAGCGTCAGGCGCAACGTAACCAACAGCGCGGACAGCAGGGTCAACAGGGGCAGCGGCAGCAACGGGGCCCGCGCTCCCAGCAGGGCGACCAGCAATCAGAGCAAGGCGAGCAGGGCGACGACAACGACCAGATGGCCGAAAACGGCGAGGATGGCGACGAGGGCCAGAATCTGCAGGAGCAGCAGGAAAATCTGCGCAAGCGCCTCGCCGAATTGCAGCGCCGGATGAAGCACCTCGGCATGAAGGGCGAAGAAGGTTTCGACGAAGCCGAAGAAGCCATGAAGGACGCCGAGCAGAACCTCGGACAGGGCAAGCCGGGCCAAGGCAAGGCCGTTGATTCGCAGGGCCGCGCGCTCGATGCGCTTCGCCGCGGGGCGCAGTCGATGGCGCAGCAGATGCAGCAACAGCAGATGGGCCAGGGCGAAGGTCAGGGGCCAGGCAATCCCAATGGTCCGATGCGACAGGGCCGCAACAACGGCAATCCTGATCCGCTTGGCCGCGAATCGCATGACCGAGGCGACAATTCGCGCAACCTCTACGATCCCCCGGGACTGCCTGCCGCCCAACGCGCGCAGCGGGTGCTGGAAGAGCTTCGCCGCCGGCTAAGCGATCCCAATCGGCCTCGCGAAGAGCTGGATTATCTGGAGCGCCTGTTGCGGCGATACTGAGCCGCACTTGCGTCACGCCCGTCAGGACCCTAATTGCGTCAGCCAGAAGGGGTCCGAACCACATGTCCTACGTCGGCGCGAATATCACCATCCTGATCGCCATCTGCGCGGTCGCTGTGGTGCTGTTCCTTGGCCTGTTCAACATGATGCGCGGCGGCAGTCCAAATCTGTCGCAGACCCTGATGCGCTGGCGCGTGGGACTTCAATTCGTGGCCGTGGTGATCATCATGGCTGTGCTCTGGTTCAGAACCTGATCGATCGGAAACTGGATGGTCGTCCTCAATCGCATCTACACCCGCTCGGGCGACGATGGTTCGACGGCGCTTGGCACCGGAGAACGACGCCCGAAATTTGATCTCCGCATCGAGGCTTACGGAACGGTGGACGAGACCAATGCGGCGATCGGCGTCGCACGTATATGGACATCGCGGTCTGATCAACTCGTCGACGAAATGCTGGCGCGAATCCAGAACGATCTTTTCGATCTGGGTGCAGATTTGTGCACGCCGGACACAGGTGAAAAGCTGGAATATGAGCCCCTGCGGATCGTGCAGTCGCAGGTCGATCGCGTCGAACGCGAGATCGATCAGCTGAATGGCGAATTGCAGGCGCTGCGATCGTTCGTACTGCCGGGCGGTTCCGAAAGCGCAGCCGGGCTGCATCTCGCCCGAACGATCTGCCGGCGCGCCGAACGTCACATGGTTCAGTTGTCGCTGCAGGATGGCGAGATCGTCAGTCCGGCGGCGCTCAAATTCATCAATCGCCTGTCTGATTTCCTGTTCGTCGCTTCCAGATACGTGAACGCCAAAGAGGCAGGCGACGTGCTCTGGACGCCGGGTCAGAATCGATGACCGATCGTTTGAGGCGACCTGACGCTGTGCGGCAGCCTTTCACATGCTGATCCCGGTCTACGACGGCGAGCCTCTGCGCAATGTGCGCTTTCCGTTGGCGACGTGGTCGATTATCGCGATGAATCTGGTTTCGCTGATCGCTGTGTCCACTGGACTCTTCGGACAGTTGGAAAAACTCGATGTGGCGCTCGGCGTCATTCCGGCCGTCGTGTTCGATTACGCTGTGAGATCGCCCGAACTGTCCTACGTGCCGGTGCCGCTGACTTTCGTCACCGCGCTGTTTCTCCACGCAGGATTCTGGCATTTCGCCGGCAATATGATTTTCCTGTGGGTGTTCGGCGACAACGTTGAAGATGCGATGGGATCGCGGCGCTTCGTGATCTTCTACGTCGCGTGCGGAGCCGTCGCGGCGCTGGTGCATGCGATGATGGCGCGCGATTCACAGTCGCCGCTGATCGGCGCGTCGGGCGCAGTGTCAGGCGTGCTCGCCGCCTATCTGATGCTGTTTCCGCGTGTGCGCGTTTACGGGCTCATCTTCTCGTGGCTGCCGATCGTGCTCCCGGCCTATATCTTCGTGGGCGGCTGGATCATGTTCCAGTTTGCGTCAGCGCTGTTCGGCGCGGACACGCAGACAGGCTGGTGGGCGCATGTGGGGGGCGTCATCGCCGGGGGCGCGCTGATCGCATTTTTCAAGCGGCCGGATTTCCTTCTGCTGGGCTCCATGGCCCCCAAAGGTCGCATGCCGCCGCGTTGACTTGCGGCATGGGCGACATTACCAATTTTCGCAACGCACCATCCGCCCTTTGCAGCAGGTGTTTTCATGAAGATTCTGGTGCCCGTAAAGCGTGTGATCGACTACAACGTGAAGGCGCGCGTGAAGAGCGACGGCTCCGGCGTCGACCTTGCGAACGTCAAGATGTCGATGAATCCCTTTGACGAAATCGCCGTCGAGGAAGCGCTTCGGCTGAAAGAAGCCGGCAAGGCGACGGAAATCATCGTGGCCTCGATCGGCCCGGCGCAGGCGGCAGAGACGATCCGCACGGGCCTCGCCATGGGGGCCGATCGTGGAATTCTGGTGAAGACAGATTCCACGGCAGAGCCGCTGGCCGTCGCCAAGATCCTCAAGGGGATTGCGGCCGAGGAGCAGCCGGGCCTCATTATCATGGGCAAGCAGGCGATCGACGACGACTGCAACCAGACCGGACAGATGCTCGCTGCTCTCCTCGGCTGGAGCCAGGGGACGTTCGCGTCGAAGGTGGTCGTGGCTGATGGAACCGTCGATGTGACCCGAGAAGTCGATGGGGGCCTGCAGACCGTCGCGTTGAAACTGCCGGCAGTCGTGACGACCGACCTGCGTCTCAACGAGCCGCGCTATGCGTCTCTGCCGAACATCATGAAGGCTAAGAAGAAGCCGATCGCGGAAAAGACGCCCGCCGATTACGGCGTCGATCCTGCGCCGCGTCTCAAGGTGCTGAAAACATCCGAGCCGCCCGCCCGCACCGGCGGCGCGAAAGTTGGCTCGCCAGCCGAACTCGTCTCGAAGCTCAAGGAAGCGGGAGTTATCTGATGGCGACGCTCCTTCTTGCAGACGTCAGCAACGGCCAGTTGGGCGATGCAACCGCCAAGGCCCTGACCGCTGCCCGCGCGCTCGGCGCCCCCGTTACGGTTCTGGTCGCTGGCCAGTCAGTGCAGGGCGTTGCAGACGCCGCCGCGAAACTCGAAGGGGTCGCGAAAGTCCTGATTGCCGATGCTGCGCTCTATGCACATCAACTGGCGGAACCGTCGGCGGCGCTGATCGTCGGGATGGCGGAGGGCTATTCGGCTATCGTCGCCAGCGCGACATCGAACGCCAAGAACATCATGCCGCGCGTGGCGGCGCTTCTCGACGTCATGCAGGTTTCGGAAATCATCAAGGTCGTTTCGCCCGACACGTTCGAGCGGCCGATCTATGCGGGCAATGCGATCCAGACCATTCAGGCGACGGACGCCCGCAAGGTCATCACAGTGCGAACGGCGGCGTTTCCGGCGACGCCTGCCGGCGGAGCGGCCGCTCCGATCGAAGCCGTCGGGGCGGCGGCTGATCCGGCGCTGTCCGAGTTCAAGGGCGAGGCTGTGGCGAAGTCCGACCGTCCGGAACTGACGTCGGCCAAGATCATCATCTCCGGCGGCCGGGCTTTGCAGAATTCCGAGAACTTCAAGACCTATATCGAGCCCGTCGCCGACAAGCTTGGCGCGGCTATGGGCGCCTCCCGGGCGGCTGTCGACGCAGGTTATGCGCCGAACGACTGGCAGGTGGGCCAGACCGGCAAGGTCGTCGCGCCCGATCTATATATCGCGGTCGGTATTTCCGGCGCGATCCAACATTTGGCCGGCATGAAGGACTCGAAGGTCATCGTCGCCATCAACAAGGACGAGGAGGCGCCGATCTTTCAGGTCGCCGACTACGGTCTTGTTGCCGATCTGTTTACCGCTCTGCCCGAATTGACGGCCGAACTGGGCAAGATCGGGAAGTAGCCGATAGGACAGTTGGACCTTTGGTCCGCCTGTCCTATGATCATAGGGCGATTCCACTTGGCGAATGACAGGGCATCATGACGGTCGAGATTCGGAGAGTCGGAATTATCGGCGCCGGACAGATGGGCAGCGGCATCGCGCATGTCTGCGCCGCCGCCGGCTACGACGTCGTGCTGAACGATCTGACGGAAGATCGCGTGCAGGCGGGCCTAGCGACTATCAACGGCAACATGGCGCGGCTCATCAGCCGCAACCAGTTCACCGACGCCGAGCGCAAGGCGGCGCTGGACCGCATCCAGCCGTCGGTCGATTACGCCGGACTTGGCGCGTGCGACATCGTCATCGAAGCTGCGACCGAGAACGAGGAAACCAAGCGCAAGATTTTCACCAAGCTGTGTCCGATGCTGAAGCCGGAAGCGCTGGTGGCGTCCAACACCTCATCGATTTCAATCACCCGTCTGGCGTCTGTTACAGACCGGCCGGAAAGGTTCATCGGCATTCATTTCATGAATCCCGTTCCGCGCATGCAGCTCGTCGAACTCATCCGCGGCATCGCCACTGAAGACCAGACGTTCGAGGCGTCGCGCGAATTCATCGCCCGTCTCGGAAAGACGTCCACCGTCTCGGAAGATTTCCCGGCGTTCATCGTCAACCGCATCCTACTGCCGATGATCAACGAGGCGATCTACACGCTTTACGAGGGCGTCGGTTCAGTCGAGGCGATCGACACGGCCATGAAGCTCGGCGCCAACCACCCGATGGGTCCTCTGCAGCTGGCTGATTTCATCGGCCTCGACACCTGCCTGTCGGTAATGCAGGTGCTGCACGAGGGATTGGCGGATTCCAAATACCGGCCCTGTCCGCTGCTGGTAAAATACGTCGAGGCCGGGTGGCTCGGCCGCAAGACGCAGCGCGGCTTTTACGATTACCGTAGCGGCACACCGGTTCCGACCCGCTGAAGGTCTCCCCGACTTAAGCCTTCACAAAACCGTCTTCAGGGCGATAGACTATCGGTCGAGAAGGGATTCGGCGGCCGACCATCCTCGGCCGCCTGGCCGAGAGGTGTCCGGGTTGACGGTTCACTTCCATTCTGTTGCGTCGCCGGAGGCCTGTCCGGCGCTCGTTCTCAACGCCGACTTCCGGCCGTTGAGCTATTATCCGCTGTCGCTGTGGTCGTGGCAGGACGCCATCAAGGCTGTCTTTCTCGATCGGGTGAACATCGTCTCCGAATATGACCGGATGGTTCGCAGTCCGAATTTCGAGATGCGGCTGCCGTCTGTCGTCTCGCTGAAAACCTACATCAAGCCTGCGCGCCAGCCGGCGTTCACACGGTTCAACGTCTTCCTGCGCGACCGGTTTACCTGCCAGTATTGCGGCGCGCGTGACGATCTGACGTTTGACCATGTCGTGCCGCGTTCGAAGGGCGGACTAACCACGTGGGACAACGTCGTGGCGGCCTGTTCTCCCTGCAATCTGCGCAAGGCGGATCGAATGCCCCGGGAGGCTCACATGTGGCCGGCGACGATGCCGTTCCAACCGTCCATCGGCGATCTTCACCAGAACGGGCGGCTGTTCCCGCCGAACTATCTGCACGACAGCTGGCTGGATTATCTCTACTGGGATTCGGTGCTCGAACCCTAGAGACCCCTATGGATCAGACCATCAATCTGGCGGCCCTCGAGGCATGGATGACAAGCCATGTAGATGGCTTTCGGGGGCCGTGCGCGATCGAACAGTTTCAGGGCGGACGCAGCAATCCGACCTACAAACTGACGAATGCGGATCGGGCGTTTGTGATCCGCACCAAGCCCGGCCCTGTCGCGAAGCTGCTGCCCAGCGCGCATGCGATCGAACGCGAGTTCCGCATCATGTCGGCGCTGGCTGGAACCGAGGTTCCGGTGGCGCATATGGAATGCCTGTGCGTGGACGAATCCGTCATCGGCCGCGCCTTCTTTGTCATGGAGTTCGTGTCCGGACGAGTTATGTTCGAGCAGTCGCTGCCGGGCCTGACGCCATCCGAGCGTGGAGCGATCTACGCCGAGATGGGCCGCGTTATCGCTGCTCTACATAGCCTCGACTGGGCGGCGCTGGGGCTGGCGGATTACGGACGGCCTGGCAATTACTTCGCGCGCCAGATTGACCGGTGGTCGAAACAATACCGGGCGACGGAGGATGATTCGATCGCCGCGATGAATGCGCTGATCGACTGGCTGCCATCGCGCATTCCGGCGAATGACGAAGCGTCCATTGTGCACGGCGACTTTCGACTCGACAACTTGATCTTCGACGCAATCGAGCCTCGCGTGAAAGCCGTCATAGATTGGGAGCTGTCGACGCTCGGTCATCCACTGGCTGACCTTTCATACCATTGCCTGACGTGGCGCCTGTCGCCGGATCTGTTTCGCGGAGCGGCCGGGTTGGATCTCGCGGCTTTGGGCATTCCCTCCGAAAGCGACTACGTGCGCCGCTATTGCGAACGGACGGGGCGTAGCTTCGAGCGTGTGATGGCCGATTGGGATTTCTACATGGCCTACAATCTGTTTCGTCTGGCGGCCATTCTGCAGGGCGTCGCGGTCCGCGCCCGTCAGGGCATGTCGGCGAGCGCGGGCTCGCTGGAGGAAGCGCGGCGCGTCAGACCGCTGGCGGAACTGGCGTGGTCGATCGCGAGCCAATCGGCGAATTAGGACTCAAACCGTTAGATCAGGTTCATCGAGCGGATACTCGGCTTCGACCAGATACGGCCCGCCGCCGGTGGAGGCGCGGGATGAATAGAGCAGAAACCGGTCGATGTCGTATGATCGCTGGGTAAACAGTCCCCGCGTGGTTAAATACTCCGCGACCCCGAACGATCCCGACGATCGCAGGCGCGCCAGCGTCACATGTGGGGTGAATTTTCGCGGTTCGGGCGACAGGCCGGCGCGGCGGGCCGCGCGCTCGTGATCGGCTTGCAATGCTTCCAGTTCGTTGGTCGACCGCACCAGCGCCACGATGGCGCGCGGACGCGAGCCCCCGAAAGCTGACAGACTTTCTATGGTGACGCTGATCGGCGGCCGTCGAATGCTGTCGAGTTCGAGCGCCACGTCATGCGCCTGCGCGTCATCGATATCGCCGAGAAACCGCAACGTGACATGATAGTCGCTTGGCTCGATCCAGCGCGCGCCGGGCAGTCCACCGCGCAGCATCGAGAGATTCTGAGCAACTGCAGCTGGAACCTCGAGGGCGGTAAACAATCGCGGCATCCGTGTCTCCTCTGGGGATGCTGGCTGGAGCGACGTTCGAGGTTTGCGCTTCTAATGTCTGGCGTCGATCGCAGCCAGCAACTCCACGACCTGCGGCATGATGCCGGCGACGATTCGTTCCACGCCAGCGCGGTTCGGATGCATGCCGTCGCTTAGCAGCAGCGACCTGTCGGCGACCACCCCATCCAGAAAAAACGGATAGAACACCACGCCATACTTGGTGGCGAGCTCAGGATAGATCGCGTTGAATTCGGCCGCATAGGCCTGCCCCATGCTGGGCGAGGCGAGCATTCCGGCGAGCAGCACCTTTACGCCCCGCGCCTTCAGCGCCGAGAGAATCTTGTCGAGAGCCTCGCGCGTGATCGACGGCGCGACGCCCCGCAGCATGTCGTTTGCGCCGAGTTCCAGAATCACTGCGTCGACGCCGTCTCCAACCGACCAGTCGAGCCGTGCCAGACCATCGTTGGCGGTGTCTCCCGAGACGCCAGCGTTGTCGACGGTGACGTTCTTGCGGGTCTTGGCGATTTCGCGTTGGAGCACGTTCGGAAAGGCCGCCGATGCGGGCAGTTGATAGCCGGCCGACAGGCTGTCGCCGAGCGCCACGATGCGAATCGGGCCATCCTTGGCGTTAGCCGCAACGACGGAAGTCAAACAGCCGACAATCGTCGCCAACGCGGCAACGCGCAGGAATTTGAAGCGCTTGTAATAGACGAACCGCATTCCGTACCCATATGAAGGGCGCAACAGCGAAGCAGACGCCCGATGCGCGTGAGGATGACCAAAGATGGTGGAAGCCGCCATAGAATTGAAGGGTGTCCACCTCAGTCTGGGGCGTGGCGCCGCGCGCGTCCACATCCTCAAGGGAATTGACCTGACGATCGAGCGCAGCGACGCAGTCGGTCTGGTGGGACCGTCCGGATCAGGGAAATCGACATTGTTGATGACGATGGCGGGGCTGGAGCGGGCCGATTCCGGCTCGATCGTCATCGATGGTCAATCGCTCGACGCCATGAATGAGGACCAGCTGGCGCGGTTTCGCGGATCGCGAATCGGCATCGTATTCCAGTCGTTTCACCTGATTCCGACCATGACGGCGCTGGAAAACGTCGCCGCCCCGCTGGAGCTGGCGGGAGATTCCGAGGCTTTCCCCAAGGCGCGTCGCGAACTCGCTGCGGTGGGATTGGCCGAGCGCGCCTCGCATTATCCGGCTCAATTGTCCGGTGGCGAGCAGCAGCGTGTGGCGCTGGCGCGCGCCCTGGCTCCCAGCCCGTCGATTCTCATCGCCGATGAACCCACCGGCAATCTGGATTCCTCGACCGGCGGCGAGATCGTCGATCTCATTTTTCGACTGCGCGCCGAGCGCGGCGCGACGCTGGTGCTGGTCACGCATGATGCGGGTCTGGCGGCGCGCTGCGATCGCACCATTCAGTTGCGCTCCGGACACATTGAGCGCGACACTCGTCGATCCTCGCTGGCGAGCGCCGCCCAGTGACCGACCTTGTGTCCGGTTCGGCGGCAAACGATCGCGTCTCGCGCTTACCGCTCGCGTTGCGTCTGGCGTTTCGCGACATGCGAGGCGGCCTCAGGGGTTTTCGCATTTTCCTGGCGTGTATCGCGCTCGGCGTCATGGCCATCGTGGGCGTTGGTTCGGTGTCGAGTAGTCTGTCGGATGGCGTCGGGCGTGAAAGCCGGCGTATCCTCGGTGGCGACATCTCCTTTGCAGTGATGCATCGCGAACTGTCGCCGGACGAACTGTCATGGCTGAGCGGGCGTGGCGATGTTTCCAGCATCGCCACGATGCGGGCCATGTCGCGGCGTCCTGACGGGTCGTCGGCGCTCGTGGAAATCAAGGCGGTCGACAAGGCTTACCCGGTTATCGGGGACGTCGATCTGGACCGCAAGATGACGATCGACGAGGCCTTGCGGGCAAACAACGGCGTCTACGGCGTTGTGGCCGAACAGGCGCTGTTCGTGAAGCTTGATCTGAAGCCCGGCGACCGCATTCTGATCGGCGATGCGTCGTTTGAATTGCGCGCCATGCTTTTGTCCGAACCTGACAAGCTGGCGGGCGGCATCGGCTTCGGGCCACGCGTGCTGATGACTCAAGACGCCTTGCAGGCCAGCGGGCTTTTGCAACCCGGCTCGCTCGTGCGCCGCATTTACCGGCTTGCCCTGCCAATGCAGGCGGGCGCGAGTGCGGGCGAGCTGGACGTTCAGGCATTGCGCGACGCCGCAGCTGCGAAGTTTCCGGAAGCCGGCTGGGAAATCCGGACGCGCTCGAATGTCTCGCCGCAATTTTCCAAGAACCTCGAACATCTGACGCAGTTCCTGATCCTTGTCGGGCTCACGGCGCTCGTCGTCGGGGGCGTCGGCGTGGCCAACGCGGTGCGGGCGTTTGTCGAGCGCAAGCAGTCCGATCTCGGAACGTTGAAGGCGCTTGGCGCGACGGGCGCCTATGCGTTTCGAGTGGCGTTGCTGCAAGTGATGCTCGTCGCGCTGCTGGGCATTTGCATCGGCGTGTTGGCGGGTGTCGCGATGCCATTTCTGGTGGGCGCCAGTTTGAAATCTTTGCTGCCGTTTCCGCTGGAGCCGCGCGTCTTTCCGAGTCAGGTCGCAACCGGCGTGCTGTACGGCATGCTCACTGCGCTGGCGTTCTCGCTGCTGCCGTTGGGTCGGGCGCATGATGTGCCGGTGTCGGCGCTGTTCCGCGATCGCGTGGATCCTGACCGGGCGTGGCCCCGGCCGCGCTATTTGGCGGCGACCGCGGGAGCGGCCACGCTGCTGATCGTGGTGATCGTCGGCCTCGCCAGCCAGCGGCGTCTGGTGACGTTTTATGTCCTCGGCACGCTCGTGGCCTTCGCCGGTCTGCGCCTCATTGGTATGCTGGTGATGTGGCTCGCAAAGCGCGCGCCGCATTTCCGCAATCTCGAACTGCGCTATGCGGTCGCCAATATCCACCGCCCCGGTGCGCTGACGACCTCCGTGGTCCTGTCGCTTGGTCTAGGGCTGGCGTTGCTTGTCGCGCTCACCATGATCGATGGCAACATTCGTCAGCAGCTCGGCAAGACCTTGCCCGGGCAGACGCCGAGCTTCTTCTTTCTCGACATTCAGAACAGCCAGATGCCGGCGTTCGACGCGTTCATGCGCGAACATGCCCCAACAGCAAAGCTGGAGCAGGTGCCGATGATGCGCGGCCGCATGGCGCGGCTCAACGAGACGCGAGCTGAAGACATCAAGGCGCGTGAGGAAGCCGCGTGGGTTCTGGAAGGCGATCGCGGCATTACCTATGCGGCCCATGTGCCGGATGGCTCGACCCTTGTGCACGGCGAGTGGTGGCCGGCCGATTATCGCGGACCGCCGCTCTTGTCGGTCGAGGGCGAGATCGCCGCCGGTCTTGGCATGAAGATCGGCGACGAGATCACAATCAACGTGTTTGGACGCAACATCACGGCGCGCGTCGCCAACCTGCGCAAGGTGAACTGGCGCTCACTCGGCATCAATTTCGTCTTCGTGTTTTCGCCGAACACGTTCGCGGGCGCGCCCTATACGTTTCTGGCGACGGCGTCCTACCCCAAGGGGACCGATCCGGCGATCGAGCTCAGACTTTTGAAAGAAGTCTCGAACGCCTTTCCGGCTGTGACGAGCGTCCGGGTCAAGGACGCGCTCGACGCGATCAATTCCATCATGGAGCAATTGGCGTTTGCGATCCGCGCCGCCTCCAGCATCGCGCTCGGGGCTTCCATTCTGGTGCTGGCCGGGGCGCTCGCGTCCGGGCAGCAATCGCGCATCTATGACGCGGTTATCCTGAAGACGCTCGGGGCGACGCGCGGGCGGCTGCTTCGAGCGCTGGTGACGGAATATGCGTTGCTGGGTCTGGCGACGGCGGCGTTTGGCATTCTGGCTGGGGCGCTGGCGGCGATGTTCGTGGTGACGCGGATCATGCGGATCGACGGATTTGTCTGGCTCTGGTCCTCGGCCGGCGCGGCCGCCGCTCTGGCGCTTGTCCTGACCATCTGTCTCGGGCTGGCGTCGACTTGGCGTGTGCTGGGACAGAAACCGGCTCCATATCTTCGCAATCTCTGAATGATGGCAGTTTAAGCAAACGCTAAATCTTGGGCCTCGACAGTCTTTGG
>CANJEY010000039.1 GCA_947472615.1 Beijerinckiaceae bacterium | reverse complement strand
GGTGCTCGGGCGCGCCATCGTGCGCGACGGAGCCGAGGGCTCCAACGTCATCAAGAACATGGCCAAGATCAGCATGGCCCTGTCGCTGACGCCGGCAGTCGCCCCCATCGTCGGCGCGACGGTGTCGGGCCTGTACGGCTGGCGCATGATCTTCGTGGCGCTGGCCGTGGCCTGTGCGGCGCTCGTTGTCGTCGTCGCCCTGTCGCTGCCCGAGACCAACCGGCACAAGATCCCGCTGCCCGGCGTCATGCCAATGCTGAAGAGTTACGGCACGCTGCTCGGCTCGCGCCGCTTCGTCGGCTACGCGATCGGCGGCTCGTGCGGCACCAGCTTCTACGCCTTTCTCACCGCATCCCCCTTCGTGTTCGGCAACGTGCTGCACCAAACCCCGCAGGAATCAGGCATCCTGTATTTCGTCACACTTATGGGTTTCGCAATCGGCAGCATGATCACCATCCGGATTTCCGGCCGCGTACGCGGCATCGCCATGGCGCGCGCCGGCAATCTGGTCATGCTCGCTGGGCCGCTCATCATGCTGTTCGCCTATCTGGGTGGCGGGTTGAACGTGTGGACCATCATGATCCCGATGCTGATCTTCACCATCGGGGCGGGCCTCTCCGGTCCCTTTGCGCAGGCCGGCGCGGTCGGCGCGGACCGCACCCGCATCGGCGCGGCCTCCGGTCTTTACGGCGCGACCCAGATGTCCATCGGTTCGCTCTGTTCGTTCATGGTCAGCCTGTTCGACGGGAGCCCGGTGCTGCCGATGATCCTCGTCATGCTGGCGTCGACCGCCATCGGCCAGATTGGCTATCGTTGCGTCCCGGATGGCCGATGATCGGGGGCGTCCCGATTACGACGATAAGGCTACTGACCTCCCCGCCATTTCGGGGATAGGGTCGGGGCTCGACGCCAGGACGACGGCCTTGCCGCGAGTGGTTTCGAACTGACAGCGGACGAACATGACAGACCCGACGACGCCATCGCAGTTCTCTTTGAACGAGGAACAGCGCGCCATTCGCGACATGGCTCGCGACTTCGCAGACCGGAATATCGCGCCCTTCGCGCTTCGTTGGGATGAGGAGAAACATTTTCCCGTAGAAGTCGTGCGCGAAGCTGCGACGCTCGGCATGGCGAGTATCTATGTGCGCGCGGATTCGGGCGGCAGCGGTCTGTCGCGGCTCGACGCCGCGTTGATCTTCGAAGCGCTGTCCACCGGCTGCCCATCGACCGCCGCCTATCTGTCGATTCACAACATGGTGTCGTGGATGATCGACCGCTTCGGCGATGACGAACAGCGTCGCATCTGGTTGCCGAAGCTTTGCCCGGCCGAATGGCTGAGCAGCTATTGCCTTACAGAACCATCCTGCGGATCAGACGCGGCTGCGCTGAGCACCACGGCTCGCCACGACGGCGGCGATTACGTGCTGAATGGCGTGAAGCAATTCATTTCCGGCGCGGGCGCGACGGACGTTTACATCGTCATGGCCAGAACCGGCGGCCCTGGATCCTCTGGCGTCTCGGCCTTCATTCTCGACCGCGAAACCAGGGGCCTGTCGTTTGGACCGAATGAGCGAAAAATGGGGTGGAATACCCAGCCGACGCGTCAGGTGATTCTTGAAGATGCGCGCATTCCAGCCGCAAACCTACTCGGCGAGGAAGGACAAGGCTTCAAGATCGCGATGGCCGGCCTTGACGGCGGCAGGCTCAACATCGGCGCCTGTTCGCTCGGCGGCGCCAGCGCAGCGCTGGAAAAATCGCTGTCGTATATGCGCGACCGCAAGGCGTTCGGTAAACGCCTCGACGAATTTCAGGCCCTGCAGTTCCGCCTTGCCGACATGGCGATCGAGCTTGAGGCCGCCCGCACCTTCCTGTGGCGCGCAGCCAGCGCGCTCGACAATCACGATCCGCAGGCGACGCAATTCTGCGCCATGGCGAAGCGCTTCGCGACCGATACAGGTTTCGAGGTCACCAATCAGGCGCTGCAATTGCACGGCGGCTACGGCTATTTGTCGGACTATGGCATCGAGAAGATCGTACGCGATCTTCGCGTGCATCAGATCCTCGAAGGCACAAACGAGATCATGCGGCTCATCGTGGCGCGCGGCCTGACGGACGCCGCCCGATGAGCGATCTGCTGATCAGGCGAGAAGGCTCGCTCGGCCATGTCACGCTCAACAGGCCGAAGGCGCTCAACGCGATCACGCGCGAGATGGTCGGCAGCATTCACGCCGCGCTCGACGCCTGGGCTGAGGATGCCGCCATTCAAGCGGTGCTGATCGACGGCGCAGGCGAGCGTGGCCTTTGCGCAGGCGGCGACATCTCCGCGATCTACGAGGCGACCCTCAGCGGTAGCGACGCGCCCGCGCATTTCTGGCGCGAGGAATATGGGGTAAATGCGCTCATCGCCCGCTATCCAAAGCCCTATGTGGCGATCATGGATGGCATCGTGATGGGCGGCGGCGTCGGGATGTCGGCGCACGGTTCGCATCGCATCGTGACCGAACGTTCGCGTATCGCCATGCCGGAAGTCGGCATCGGTTTCGTGCCGGATGTGGGCGGCACCTATCTTCTGTCGCGCGCGCCCGGAGAACTCGGAACTTACGTCGGGCTAACCGCGTCGCCGATGAACGCCGCAGACGCCATTCTGTGCGGATTCGCCGATCTGTGCGCGCCATCGACACAATCGCCGGCGCTGATCGAATCGTTGCGACACGCTTCGACGGCAGTAGAGGTCGAGACCGCGTTGCAATCGATCCATGTCGACGCAGGCCCATCACGGCTGGCGGCGCAACGCGACTGGATCGACGCCTGCTTTTGCTACGATACGATAGAAGAGATTCTGGCGGCGCTCGAAGCCCATCAGGTGGAAGATGCGCGTACGACCGCTACCCTTATCCGCCGACACTCCCCGACATCGCTGAAGATCACGCTGCGAGCGCTTCGTGAAGCGCGAGCCCTGCCCAATCTCGAACGCTGTCTTGAACTGGAATATCGTGTGGCGGTTGCAACGCTCGCCAATCCGGATCTACGCGAAGGCATCAGGGCCGCAGTCATTGACAAGGGCACGCCGCAGTGGTCGCCGGCTCGCATTGAGGATGTGACGGACGAAATGGTGGCGCGTCACTTTCGTGCGCCGTCATCCGGCGATCTTCATCTCGGCCCATGAACGGAGAACACATGGCGATCATCGGCTTCATTGGCCTCGGCAACATGGGCGCGCCCATGGCGGCCAATCTCGTCAAGGCCGGGCATCAGGTGCGCGGCTTCGATCTGTCTGCAACCGCTTGCGAAGCTGCGCGCGGCAGCGGAATCATGATTGCCGAAAGCGCAGGCGACGCGGCGTCGACCGCGGACGTCGTCATCACAATGCTGCCCGCCGGCAAGCATGTTCGCGCGGTCTACACCGATCCCGCCGGACTGATGGCGCATGTCGGACGCGACGCGCTTGTCATCGACTGCTCGACGATCGACGTCGAAAGCGCCCGCGCCGCGCATGAAATCGCGGCGACCAAGGGCATTCGCTCGCTCGACGCTCCGGTGTCGGGCGGCGTCGGCGGCGCAACCGCCGGCACGCTCACCTTCATGGTGGGCGCAGATGCAGACGCATTTGCCAAAGGTCAGCCGATCCTCGCCTGCATGGGCAAGAAGATCGTGCACTGCGGCGGTGCGGGCGCAGGACAATCGGCGAAGATCTGCAACAACATGATCCTCGGCGTTTCGATGATCGCCGTCAGCGAAGCCTTCGTGCTCGCCGAAAAACTCGGGCTCAGTCATCAGGCGATGTTCGATGTCGTTTCCACCGCGTCGGGCCAGTGCTGGTCGCTGACCAGCTATTGTCCGGTGCCGGGCCCCGTACCGGCGAGTCCAGCCAACAGCGACTACAAGCCCGGCTTCGCGGCGGAACTGATGTCGAAGGATCTGACGCTGTCGCAGCAGGCCGCGCAGGCGTGCGGCGTCGACACGGCGCTTGGCCGCCACGCGGCGCAATTGTATGAGGCGTTCAACGCGGCCGGCCATGCCGGTCTCGACTTCTCGGCGATCGTGCAGGATGTACGCGCCAGATCAGGAGCATGACATGGCCGATTACCAGACCATCCTGACCGAAACGCATGGCCGCGTCGGCATTGTCACGCTGAACAGGCCCGAGGCGCTGAATGCGCTCAACGCGCAATTGATGGACGAGACGCTCGACGCTTTGGCCCGTTTCAACGCTGATGATGCGATCGGCGCCATCGTCATCACCGGCTCGGACAAGGCTTTTGCAGCCGGCGCCGACATCAAGGAGATGCAGGCGCTCGATTACATGGACGTCTATCTCGCCGACAAGTTCAGCCCGTGGGATCAATTGCCGCGCATGCGCAAGCCGCTGATCGCGGCCGTCGCCGGATATGCGCTGGGCGGCGGCTGCGAACTCGCCATGATGTGCGATTTCATCATCGCGGCGGAGAATGCGAAATTCGGCCAGCCAGAAATCAAGCTCGGCACCATTCCGGGCCTCGGTGGCACGCAGCGTCTGACGCGCGCCATCGGCAAGGCGAAGGCCATGGAGCTTTGCCTGACGGGACGCCTGATGGACGCTGCGGAAGCCGAACGCGCTGGCCTCGTGTCGCGCATCGTGCCTGTCGACAAACTGAAGGACGACGCCATCGCCACCGCGACGACGATCGCCGGCATGTCGCTACCGATTGCCATCATGGCGAAGGAATGCGTCAATCAGGCTTATGAGACGCTGCTCGCCGACGGCATCCGGTTCGAGCGCCGCGTGTTTCACTCGACCTTCGCCACTAAGGACCAGAAGGAAGGCATGGCGGCCTTCGTCGAGAAGCGCAAGGCTGCGTTCAGGAATCGATAAGCAAGGTCACTTCGCCTTCAGGCCCATCAGGCCAGCGATCAGATTGCGCTGTGTCTGCGAGGTGCCCGCCGCAATCGTGGCGCTGCGCGCATCGCGGAAATAACGCTGCATATCGAACTCTGCATTCAGTCCGTAGCCGCCCATGATCTGCACGCCCATGTTGGCGACCTTTGCGTAGGTTTCCGCAGCGAACAGCTTCGCCATCGTGATTTCGCGCAACGCATCCTGTTCATGCGATACGAGCCAGACAGCGCGCCACATCAGCATGCGGGCGGCGTCTACTTCGGTCTGCATGTCGGCGATCATGTGGCCGATCGCCTGAAACCCGCCAATCATTTGGCCGAACTGCTTGCGTTCGCGCGCATAGGAAGCCGCGAGATCGACGATCGCCTGCGCTGCGCCGCAACTGCCGGCCGCAGAAACCGCTCGTTCGCTTTGCAGTCCCGACATCAGGCAATCCCAGCCGCCGCCTTCGCCGCCGACCAGCCGGTCTTCGCTGACGCGCACGTCGCGAAAGAAGACCTCATAGGTGCCGATGCAACGGCGCCCAAGCATTTCAAGCTTTCGCAATTCGACGCCTGGCGTATTGTTGTCGATGAGCAGCATCGACATGCCCTTGCGATAATGCACAGTGCGGTCGGTCTTCACGTAAACGCTGATGACGCTGTTCTTCAGACCCGCGCCGGTCGTCCAGAGCTTCTGGCCGTTGACAACGAAACTGTCGCCATCGCGCTGTGCATAGGTCTTGAGCGCGCCGACGTCGGACCCCGCGTCAGGCTCGGAAATGCCGATGGCGAGCTTGACGTCGCCACTCATCACGCGCGGCAGCCAGTGTGCTTTTTGCGCCTCCGTGCCTTTGCGCAAAATGTTCAGGCCGCAGAACACCGAGCCGCCGAACGCCATCGCAAAGTCCGCGCTATAGCGCGAGATTTCCTGCACCACGATCGCGAGGTCGACCGCGCTGCCGCCGAGCCCACCGTATTCTTCCGGAAACGGCAGTCGCAGCAGACCTGCCTCGACCCATGCGTCATAAAGTTCGTACGGGAATGTCTGCGCGCGATCGTGGCGACGGATCATCTCCGGCCCAGCGTGTCGCTCCATCAGCTTGATGACGCTTTCGCGCAGCAGATTTTGTTCGTCGGAAAATCCGAAATCCATCTCAACGTCCCTGAGGCGCGTCCACGACGATCACCGCGTCGAGGGCGGTGGCGCCTTCGCCTTCGGCGAAGACCATCAGCGGATTGATGTCGGCCTCGACGACTTCGGGATGCGCGCGCATGAAGTGTCCCAGACGCGCGACGACGTGCGCAGCCGCCCGCACATCTCGTGGCTTCTGCCCACGGAATGCGCCAAGCATCGCAGCGGCCCTCAGCCGATGGAATTCGATCTCGATCCCCGCAACCGGCAAATCCGCCGGCAAGACTCGCACGTCGTGCAGCGCTTCAGTGAACACGCCGCCGAGACCGATCATCAATACCGGCCCCCATTCGGCATCGCGCCGCGCGCCGACGATCAGTTCGAGACCGGGCGACGACATGGACTCGACCAAAACGCCGTCGAGTGCGAGATCGGGACGATTGCGGGCGATGTCGCCCTGCATCTTCGCCCAGGCCGCATTGAGCGAAGCCGCATCGCCGATGCGCAACGCCACGCCGCCAGCGTCGCTCTTGTGGGACAGGTCTGCCGATTGCGCTTTCAGCGCGACCGGATACCCGATGCGACTCGCAATCGCGCGTGCGTCATCGAGCGTCTTCGCCAAATCTGCCGTGGGCGTGCGAACTCCGATGGCGGCGAGTTCGCGCTTCGCCGCATATTCGGGCATGACGCCGGCCGGCAATGTGGGCGCAGGGGAAATCGCCGCAGCCGACTCTCCGCCCCCGTCGCGCATATGATGCTCGATCGCCGCCAGCGCGCGCAGCGCACGTTCCGGCGAGCGGAAGAACGGCACACCGAGCTTGCGCAGATCGCTGATGATGTCGGCGGGCACTTCGGCGTCTTCGCCCAGCATGGCGAAGACGATGAGCTTGCTTGTATCGAATTCGCGGATCGCCTTGACGACCGGCTCGATCTTGCGCCGCGCCAGCACCGGATTGGACAGGATGGAGGCCAGCACGACGCTGCCATAGCGCGCATCGGCAAGAAACGGCCCCATCGTCTTGCGATAAAGATCCGGATCGACAAGCGCGTGCGCGGTAAGATCGAGCGGATTGGTCGCCTGAATCAGATCGGGCGCAATGGCGTTAATGATCGCGCAAGCCTCCGGACCGGGCTCTGGCAATGACAGGTCGAAGTCCTCGCAGAGATCGAGCACCAGACCCTTGAACGCGCCGGAATCCGTCGCGATCGCCACACCCGGCGCAATCGTCGCACGGGCGCGAATGTAGATTTCGCCGAGATCGATCAACTCTTCGAGCGTGTTCACCACGATTGCGCCGGCGCGCGTGACGACCGCACGCATCACATCGTAATCGCCGGTGAGCGCGCCCGTATGCGTCTGCGCTGACTGTTTGGCAGCCGCGCTGCGGCCCGGATGCAGCAGCACGAGCTTCTTGCCCAGTCGTCGCGCCTCACGAGCCAGTTCGATAAACCGCTTCGGCTTGCGGAATTGCTCGACCACCATGACGATGACGGAATTGACCGGATCGGCGATCAGTTCCGCGAGAAAATCCTCGATGCCGTTGACGGCTTCATTGCCGGTCGAAATCGAGATGGACACCGGAATCTCGCGCGCCAGCAGCGCTGCGCGCACGACGGTCGCCATCGCGCCGCTCTGGGACACGATCGCCACATGCTTCCCATCGCGGCGTGGAACCGGATCGGTGACGCCGAATGTCAGCGGCGCGCCATCGATCAGATTGACCATGCCGAGACAGTTCGGTCCCTCGATGGCGATGCCGCTTTCCGTCGCGATCTCGCAGAGCCGCGCCTGCAGGCGTTTGCCCTCGTCGCCCGCTTCCGCGAAGCCAGACGCAAAGATGATAACGCCGCCGACGCCGCGCCGCGCGCATCCCTCAACCGCCGCGATGACGGCGCTGCGCGGGATCGCCAGCACGGCGCAATCGACCCCGTAAGGCAAATCGTCCGTCGTCTTCAGGCACGGCCGTCCATTGATGTCCGCGCGTGACGGATTGATCAGATGCACGTCGCCCTTGAAGCCGAAGCGGTCGAGATTGCCCAGCACACCGCCGCCGAGCGAACCCGGCGTCGATGAGGCGCCGACGATCGCAACGGATTTCGGACGCAGCAGACGCGAGATCGCCGACGGGTTCGTCATGGCTGCGCCTATTCGCCGCGCTTGTAGCCGGCGAGGCCGGGCCGGAAGCTCTTCTCGTCGAGGAACTGCTTCAGGCCCTTTTCACGGCCCTTTTCGGGATCGAGGAAGCGAGCCTGCATGCTCTTGGCCATCAGGTAATCGTCGGACAGCTCCCACGACATGCCCTGCACGGCGCGTACGGCCTGCTTGGCGGCGCGTAGCACGGTCGGGTTCTTGCCGAGCAGTTCCATCGCCAGCGCGCGGGTGTGATCGCGCAACTGCGCGCGCGGCACGGATTCGTTGACGAGACCCATTTCGGCGGCCTTCTTGCCGTCGAACGTTCGGCCCGTCATCACATAGAGCATCGCGTCGCGCTGGTTCATGGTGGCGACGACCGAGCGCGTCACGTTACCGCCCGGGATGATGCCCCAGTTGATTTCCGACAGGCCGAACTGTGCTTCATCCGCCGCAATCGCCAGATCGCAACCGACGAGCGGCGTGAATCCGCCACCGAAACACCAGCCGTTGACCATGGCGATGGTGGGCTTCGGATAGCTCATCAGAACGCGCCATTGCCAGTGCCACGCGGAACGGCGGGCGCGCACCTGCTGCAGATAGGGGAGATGATCGACGGCGCGGAAATATTCACGCAAGTCCATGCCCGCCGAGAACGACTCGCCAGCGCCTGTCAGAATGATGCAGCCGACATCTTCGTTGATTTCGAGCGCGTCGAGAATTTCGACCATCTCATCATTGAGCGCCGGGCTCATGGCGTTGCGCTTCTCGGGGCGGTTCAGCGTCACCCACGCGATGCCTTCGTCGAACTCGACCAGCACGTTCTTCCAGTCGCCGAGGCGTTCGAGTTTCTTGGGCTGCGAGGCGGTCATGCTGGTCTCCGGGATCGAGGCATTTTCGAGCGCCACTTCTGGCAAGTCCGGGCGCGCAATTCAAGCCAAAATGGCCTTGTTTTGGATGGGGGGAGCCGAAAACTCGCGGCGCTTGATCATCTGCTGAAACTGATCCACAGCTTTCGACGAACAGGCGGGAGATCGAACATGGCGGGCAGGCTCGAAAATCAGGTGGCGCTGGTGACCGGCGCAAGCTCCGGCATCGGGGCCGCGATCGTCGAAGCCTTTGCGGCCGAGGGCGCCCGTGTCGTGATGGCCGCACGCCGCGTCGACAAGATGCAGGCAGTCGCGGATTCGATCGGCGCCAATGGGCCATCGCCCATTATCTGCCCCACCGATGTGCGGCGCGAGGATGAAATTCTGTCCGTGTTCGAAACGATCGACCGGCGCTGCGGCCGCCTCGACATTCTGGTCAATTGCGCCGGGTTCGCCGATCATACGCCGACAGAAAATCTCTCGCTCGCGCGCTGGAAGGACATCGTCGACACGAACCTGACGGCCTGCTTCCTGTGCAGCCGCGAAGCCCTGAAACGGATGAAGCCGCAAGGCTCCGGGCGCGTCATCATCATCGGCAGCATCTCGGCGAAATCGCCGCGTCCAAATTCGATCGGCTACACGTCGACGAAGTTCGCGCTCGAAGGTATGACTCGGTCCCTGGCGCTCGATGCGCGCGATTTCGGCGTGGCGGTCTCCATCCTGCATCCGGGTTCGACGAAGACTGAGCTGACCCCCGGCATGGAAAACCGCACCGCGCTCGAGTCCATGGACGCGCGCGACGTGGCTGCAGCCGCGACGCTCATGGCCTGCCTGCCGAAGGAAACCAATCTGCTCGAAGCGCTGATGCTGCCGCTCGGCCAGCCCTTTTTGGGCCGCGGCTAGATCACCTCAAGTTCTCGGTGCGCGGGACGAAGTTGAATTCCTCGAACAGAAGATCCTTGACGGCGTCGGTCTTCAGCCGCGCCGCGGATCGCCTGAGAATTTCACCACGTATCCTGCCGATGTCCGCGCGCGCCAGCTTGCGAAAATCGACGCCGGCTTCGCCATAGACGTACCGGAATGCTTCGTCGACAACGAACGGTTCCGGCGGAAGCCCGGTCGCCTTTAATCCTGTTTCGTCGACCTGCAGCGACATACGCGCCACCACATAGCCCTCCACTTGCCCATTCGCGATGATCGGCACAGTAAGCGGTTGCAACTTTCGTAACGACGACGCAGGCGCGGAAACCACAGGAGCCGATTCCGGGCGCGCCCGCGGCATCCAGCGATCGGCCGCATAGTGCGATCCGATCGCCACCGCCGCCGACCAGACTCCAATCAGAAGCCGCGAATCAAACACCGCCGCTCCTGAAGCGCACATCATAGATGCCGTCATCGGCGGCTTCATCGTAGGCGTTCGCCAGAATCGTACTCACCTGTTCCAGCGCCTTCATCTGAATTTCGAGACTGGCCCTGTTGCCATCCAGCCTTTGACGAAGCCGCCGCATTCGCTCGGCGCAGATGACCGAAACGCCCGGACTCGCACCGCGCAGGATCTGCATCAGGTCGAGCAGGCCGCGCGTCTTCTCGACCACGAATTGACGCACACCGGACAAATCTCCGCTCTTCATCGCAGCCGTCTCACGATCGATCGCGGCTTCCAACCGATCGAATATCGCAAGCAGCCGCATCTCGGGCAGCGTGCGCTCCGTGGCGGGACAATTCATCGTCAGGTTCATGCAGCGTCCATTTTTAGTGGCAATTTGAGGAAATTCGGATCGCGCGCCACGATGTTTTTCGAAACGGCGTCGATGAGGTGAGAGCGAAACACCTCACCCGCGAGCCCTTGGCCATAGGCCGACTTCAAGGTCTTTGGCATCATTTCATCGAGCAAACTGCGAACCAGCAGGGCGCGAAAGTCCGTCATGGCGCGCTCGCGGGAAGACACCGCTCCGCTTGTCGCGGCTGATCCCGTCGGCTGGGATCGTGCGCTCTCGAGCCAGCGATCGGCAGAGGGCACAGCGGCGTTCGCCGACCTGGCGCGGATTGAGCCGACTTCCAGACGTTCCAGCGCCTGACGCATTCTCGCAGGATCAGCCGCCCGCGCAACGTCAAGAACGATATCGGATGTCAGTGCAAGCGCCATGAATATATCCTCGAAATGACCGTAGTCTTACGCGCGAGGCTTGCGCGGGGTTGCCGCCGCAATGAGCATCTGCTCGATGACAGCCTCCTGAGACTTCGCGTCCCGAACCGCCGCTTCAACTCTTGCGGCTTTAGCCTGTGTGCACTCGAACGCATAGCGCCTGGCTTCGATCGAGCGCCAGCGAGACAGCAATACTTCATGTTCGAGTGCGCTTCGCGCTACCCCAGACCGCGCGGCGCGCGACAAGTCTTCGAGGAGACGAACAGCGCCGGCAGAGAGCTGTGCACCTGCGGTCGTTAAATCATTCAGCCCCATGAGAGATTTCCCCATCCCGTCCATTCGCCACCGCACGGCTTCCGCCTTCGCAATCGTCGTAGTTGAGATGGTCCGTTGAATGGCTGCGAGCCGTCCGAACCGTTCCGCCCGGGAGACCGCCATTAGCGCGGCGTCCAGTCTATAAGCAGCTTCAACATCAGCTCGATCACATCGCGACCATGAAACAGCAGGATTGCAAATCCGCCCGTGATGAGAAACGGACCGGACAGGGCGAATATCTGCAGTTGCGGCGCCATTCGGGCCATCAAGGCCAGTGTAAAATTGATCGTGATGGCGACGAGAAAGAAGGGCCCAGCCATCTGGGCGCAAAGCTCCATGGCGGCGGTAAGCCGGCGTAGCAGCAAATCCGGATCGAAAATCGCATCGCTACTTCCAGGCGCGATGATCCTGTAGGATTCAGCGATCGCCTCGATATAGACATGATGCAAATCGGCCGCAAAAATAAGCGCAGCCGCGAACAGCGACAGCAATCCCGACAGAGGCGGAGCCTGACCATCGCCGCTGATCGTGATGCCGATGTTCATCGTGAGCCCCATCGAGGCTGAAATGGCCGCGCCGAACATCTCCAACGCCGCCATGACGCAGCGACCTGTCAATCCAAGCGTAACGCCAAACGCGAATTCGCGTGCTGAACAAAGCACGATCGCCTCACGCGTATCGAGCCGCGGCAATCTGCCGCCTGCGCCGAGATGCGACCACAGCGCCATCGCGATGACAAGGCTGATCAGGCCGCGAATGCGCGCCGGAATTTGCGGCTGCGCAAATCCAGGGAAAAGCATGATGCACGGACCGACGCGACAGTAGACGATGAAGATTTCAATGATCTGCTGATCCAGCAGCCATTTCACGACAGCGACTCGATCGTCTCGACGCTGCGGTATCGGACCACTTCGAGATGCGACAGCACAGGCACCGCTGGGTTCAGGCGTTCAGTCAGCATTCGCACGAACGGCCGCGCTTCGGCCGTCGCCACGAGCGCGAATGGAGCGCCAGCTTTGGCGGCGGACCCGATGCGCGGCGCCGCTTCACGAACAAAGTCCTCGATGTGCTTGGGGTCCAGCGCAAACTCGACGATCTCGCCTTTGGCGTCCCGCTTCAGCGCCTCCGAAAAAACCCCATCCCAGCGCGGTCCCAGACGCATGACGCGCAACGAACCGTCATCTGAAAAGTCATAGCAGATCTGCGGCGCGAGCCGGAGCCTCACTCCTTCGACGAGCGGTTCTATTTTGCGGCTGTGCGGCGCAATCTCGGCGACGGCTTCGAGGATCGATTGCATATTGCGAATCGAAATCCGTTCGCCCAACAAAGATTTCATCAGCGCCAGCAGCCCCGACGACGTGATGACAGATGGCGAGATATCATCGAGCAAACGCCGGTATTCCGAGTCCAGACTGTCGAGCACGCCGCGCAGGTCGCGGTAGGAAAACAACGTCCCGAGATTGGACCGAATTGTCTCGGTCAAATGCGTCAGCACGATCGACTCGGTGTTGACGGCCTCGAAGCCCTGACGCCGCAATTCGGTGGTAAAACCCTCGGGAAACCACAGCGCCGCAAGCCCGAACGCCGGCTCGGCTGCATCCTCCCCGTGCAAATCCGGTTTGCCGCCATCGCCGACGACAACCATGACCTCGCCGAGTCGCATGTCATATTGCGCCACAATCGCGCTCTGAATGAAGATGCGATATTGCCGGTCCGGTAATCGGAATTCCTCAACGACACGAATTTCCGGGATCACGAATCCATATTGTTCTGCAAATCGTTTCCGAATGCGGCCGATTCGACGGATCATGTCGCTGCGTGGCCCGAGCAGATGAACAGCGAGTTGCTTACCACACTGAATTTCAATGAGCGGCGCATGGCCGGGCCGTGCCCCCTCGCCAGCATTCGCCACCGCCGTCCGGCGGCTGGCCGCGCTTGTATCCCGCGCGCCCGCAAGCTCGAGGTCCTGCGTTGTGCGATGTGCGATGAGCGCACAAACCCCAGCCAAAGCCGCAAATGGCAGCATGGGCAGACCGGGCGCGAGCGACAGCGCGACAAGAATGCCGCTGGCCACCCACAGCGCACGCGGGTGTCGGCCCAACTGGTCCAGCACCGCCCGATCCGCCGACCCGCGCGTGCCGCCCTTGGACACAAGCAGGCCTGCGGCCAGCGCCACGATCAGCGCTGGAATTTGAGTGACGAGACCATCGCCGATTGACAGACGCGTGAACACGTCAGCCGCCTGCGCAGCACTCATGTTATGGCGCAGCAGACCAAGAGTCATGCCGCCGATGGAATTGACGAGCAGGATGACGATGCCAGCGATCGCGTCGCCGCGCACGAATTTCGACGCCCCGTCCATGGCGCCGAAAAAGGCGGTTTCGGCTTCAAGCTCCGTGCGGCGCAACTGCGCGCCCTGATCGTCGATCAGACCAGCCGCAAGATCGGCGTCGATCGCCATTTGCTTGCCGGGAATCGAGTCAAGCGTAAAGCGTGCGCCGACTTCCGCAATGCGCGTCGCGCCTTTGGTGATCACTACGAAATTGACGGTGACGACGATGATGAACACGATGATGCCGATGACGAAATCGCCGCGCATCACCAGTTGTGAAAAGCCCGCGATCACATGGCCGGCGGCCGCGTGGCCCTGCGCGCCGTCGGCGAGAATGAGACGCGTCGTGGCGATATTCAGCGCCAGCCGCAAAGTCGTCGCAATCAGCAAGATCGTCGGAAAGGCCGAGAAATCCGTTGGCCGATCGATCCACAGGGCCACGAGCAAGATGACGATCGACAGCGCGATCGAGATCGCGAGCCCCAGATCGATCAGTATCGGCGGAACCGGAATGAAGAAGATCGTCAGGATCGCCGTGACCGCGATGGCGAAGCCGAGGTCACGGCGACTATTCGGCTGGTCGGCGATAGGCGCGACGCTCATCGGGATTTTGCCACGACTCTAACCTGGCAACCCGGTCTGCACCACCATGAACAAATCTTCCGCGAATGCTTTCAGGTGCGAAAATATGAAATTCGACGTCAGCGCCAGCGTCGCCACGAGCGCCGCGAGCTTCGGCACGAACGTCAGCGTGGCTTCCTGAATTTGCGTCAGCGCCTGCAAAACGGCGACCACCGTGCCGACCAGCATGGTGGCGAACACCACCGGCCCGCCGACCAGAATTGTTGTCCAGACGGCCTGGGCGAAAAGATCTCCGATATCAGATTCGTTCACCCGCTGATCCTGACGTTCTTCGATAGATCGAGTTGCGCGCCCGTGTCGAGCGTGACGACGCCTGCGCCATCGAAGACGCCGCCCGACGTAACGAGTCCGGACGTCAGCCCATCGAGCGAGGAAAGCTGCTTGCCGATGAGCGACGACACCTGCATGGAGGCCAGGCCGGAGAGCAGACTGTCGAGTTTGGCATTGGTCTGAATCGACTGTTCCACCGACGACATGCTGCTCAGTTGCGACACGAACTGCGTGGAATCGGCTGGACTGGTCGGATCCTGCGCCTTCAATTGTGCGATCAGTAGTTGCAGAAAGTCATTGGCGTTGAGGTTCATCTTCGGCTTCGCGGTGGAGGCCGGCGTCGCTGCGGGCGGGTTGGAGACTGCCTGAATCATCGCATTTGCCTTTTCATGGCCGGAAGGGCGCCGTCGGCGGCGAATATCTGTTCTTCGATTGAATACATGTCGCGGATCAGCTTCAGCGCGTCGAACAATCGCCCGACCAGCACCTTCTCGTGCACTTTTTTCAGGCCGGAGCGAATGTCGAGGTTACTGTATTCGGCCAGCATCGACAGCAGCATCGAGCCGAACAGGCTCTTGGCCTCGGCTTCCGCCGATGCATTGATCATCATCGTCTGCACAACGTAGTACAGCTGCCGCAGCGGCGTGGTCGCCTCGTCGTCGCGCAGCACATGCGCTTCAAGCAGGAACGTCACATCGTTCAACAATTCGATATTCACCTTGCGGTCGACGCGCAGCAACGCGCTGTTGAGGTAGAGCCGCTCACCGGCTTTCAGAAACAGATGCATCCCTATTGCAGCCCGTCCCGGATGATCGAATTGATTTCGATGAGGCCGCCGAAGTTCGACACCTTGCCGCTGCGGATGTCCTGTGCTTCGCGGCTGATCCATATGCCAATCGAAATCAGACTCGCGCGCAGCGCTTGCGGCAGCTCGTTGCCATCGTTCGCCAGATCTTCGAGCAGCAGCATCCAGAAGCGTTCGAGAAAGCGCAGCGCTTCAACGCCTTTCGGCGAGCCCGGCCCGTCTTCTTCGGCGTCGCGCAACAGCGATATGGCATGATCAAACGCCGCGCGTTCACGCCCGCGCGCCTGCGCCGGATCGTCCTCAAGCGTGTGGGAATAGGTGGAACGATACATGGATGATCCGATCGTCTAGAGGTAGCTGGCGAGATTGAGGCTCTGCATCCGCGCCGTGAGGCGATACGAGGCCTCGACCTGATTGGTGAGCTGATTGATTTCCGCGGCGGCGCGGTAGGGGTCGATCGACTGGATCGAATTGATCGCCTGCTCAAGCCGGGTGAGCGTTGCCGAATTCGCTTCGATCTGGGTTGCCACACGCGACCGCCGGGCGCCGATTTCTGCCTGCATGTCCGTCAGTGCGGCTCCGGATTCCTGCACCCGACCCGCAAGCGAGGTCTTCAGCTGTGTAAACACATTGTCGGCGACTGCGCTGCTGGCGAGACGTTGCGTGGCGATCATTGTTAGCATCGATTTGCGCAGCGCTGACGCCTCCGAGCTGACGCCCGTTTCGACGGATCTGTGCGGTGAAATCAGCGCGCTCGACACGAATGTCTCTGGAGCGTCGGCGGCCGGCTTCGCCAACTCCAGGTCCAGAAAGTCCCCAATGCTTTCGGCGCGCAGGCCCGCTGCCTGAACGCTCTCAACCGCAAAGCCGAAATACGTCTGGAAGTCGGCGTCGAACTGCTTCGCCAACTTTTCGAGCGGCGGATCGGTCAGGTGCGGCGCGGGAAACAATCGCACGCCTGCGACGGAGCCGTTCAGCGCATCGCTGATGGTCGCCAGCGCATTTGCGGATTGTAATCGCGCACTGTCCTTGGTGCCGCCCGGTCCGGTCAGGAGCGCGCCCACATCCGAAAGGGCGCCTCGTATCGAGTCGAGAGAAGACTGGAGGGCGTCGAGTCTCGTTGAGGCGGCAACGTTCGATTCGCCGAACGCCTGCAACGCCGACTGCTCGGCCCGCAATCGCAGAAGCCGCCCCGTGTCGGCGCTGCGGGCGAGGCCAAGGTCAGACGATTGGCCTGCCGGAAGCTCGGCCTGCAGGGTCGCGAGCCGCGCATTCGTCTGCTGCGTTGCCAAAAACGCCGGCGTTCGCCAGACCGGAAGAGTCGAAATGCTTTCGATCATCGATCACCTGATGGTCTGAAGGAAATCGGCCAGCATCTGGTCGATCGTCGAGATGAGCCGTGCTGACGCCTGATACGACCGCTCGACGTCGAGCATGCGGGTCAGTTGCTCGTCGAGACTGACGCCAACATCCTTCTGCAACGCGTCGGACGTTTGCGCCGCGAGCGCATCGCCCTCGTCGCGCGCACTCGCCGCCGACGCGCGCGATATTTCGAGCCAGGACGCCGCCTGAATCGCGACATCGGCGACGCTCGATCGTTCATCGGATGTGTCGCCGGGCGACAGGACGCTGGACAGATCGCGCAGACACTGCGGATCGCCTGCCAGCGCCCTGATGGAATTGTCGTCGACGCGAATCGAGAACGCCTGTCCGGCGGCATCTGTCGGCAGATCGCCCGGAAACCCGTAGGCTCCAGGCGTCGCGCCACCGTCCGCGAAAGCTGCGACCAGCGCGCGCTGTCTCATCGATTCGCGATTGATAGGCGGGTACCTCGACGTCGCGAATGCACGCCAGCCCGGCCAGCCGTCCGCTCGTCAATGCCATCGGCGCACCGGGGCTGGTGGCGTCCGCGCCATCGATCATCACCGGCTGACCGATCGTCGAGACCGCATAGGCCGGAGTTGGCGTAAACGACAGCTTGCGCGGTTCGCGGTCGAACAGCACGAGGCCGCTGTCGGTCGTCAGCAACAGACTACCGTCGGCGCGCGTCATGGCGCTGACGCCCGTTTCACGCGCGATGTTCGCCACGAGCTTGTCGCGCGCATCGAGATGCGTCGTGCGATCTGCGCTGCCAACCACGATGGCCGCATCGACTTTCGCCAGCGCGTCGAGATCGCGATTGATTGAATCGACGGACGTCTTCATGTCCGCGTCCGCCTGCCGTCGGACGTCGATGGTCTTGGCGCCGTCGCGATTGAGGCTCACGGCAAGATCACGCGCAGCCTGCACGGCCGTCGTGGCGGTCGCAGCCTCAGCCGGCGCGTTGCTGAAGTTTTGCAAGGCCGTCTGTAGCGCGCTGACGCGAGACGCGATCGAGCCCTCCAGTGAACCGCCCGAGGCGGCATGCAATGCGTCGAACGCGCTC
>CANJEY010000038.1 GCA_947472615.1 Beijerinckiaceae bacterium | reverse complement strand
CCGCACCATTCCGCCTCCATGGCGGCGCTGGTCGGCGGCGGCGTCAACGCCCGGCCCGGCGAGGCGTCGCTCGCCCATCATGGCGTGCTGTTCCTCGATGAACTGCCCGAGTTCAACCCGCAGGCGCTCGACAGCCTGCGCCAGCCGCTCGAAACCGGCGAGGTCGCCATCGCGCGCGCCAATCACCGGGTCGTCTACCCGGCGCGGTTCCAGCTGGTGGCCGCCATGAACCCCTGCCGTTGCGGCCATGCGACAGAGCCCGGCTACGCCTGCAAGCGGCAGCCGAACGAGCGCTGCATCGCGTCCTATCAGGCGCGCCTGTCCGGCCCGCTGCTCGACCGTTTCGACCTGTCGATCGAGGTGCCGGCCGTCACGGCCGCCGACCTGATCCTGCCGCCGCCCGCCGAAGGTTCGGCCGAAGTCGCGGCCCGCGTCGCGGCGGCGCGCGCCATTCAGGTGCGGCGCTACGCGGACCTGGGCCTGCCGGGGGTCACCACGAACGCCGCCGCCCCCGCCTCGGTGATCGAGGGTGTGGCGAAGCTGGACGGGCCCGGCACGGCTCTCATCCGCGACGCGGCCGAACGCATGCGCCTGTCGGCGCGCGGCTTCCACCGCGTGCTGAAGCTCGCCCGCACGCTGGCCGATCTCGATGGCGTCGCCAGCATTGGCCGGGTGCATCTGGCCGAGGCGCTGTCCTATCGCGGACAACCGGCGCAGGTGTCGCAAGCCGCGTGACGCCCGCCCTGTCCATCGTCATGCCTGTGCTGAACGAGGCCGCGGGCGTCGTGGCGGCCCTGCTGGCCCTGCAGCCCATGCGCCAGCGGGGAATGGAACTGATCGTCGTCGATGGCGGCAGCCGGGACGGGACGCTGGGCCTTGCGGCTCCGCTTTGCGATCTCGTGGTGACGGCGGAACGGGGCCGCGCCCGCCAGATGAACGAGGGCGCGCAACACGCCGCCGGCGACATCCTGCTGTTCCTGCACGCCGACACCACGCTTCCCGACAATGCGGATCGGCTCGTCGTCGAAGCCCTCGCCGCACCCGGCCGATGCTGGGGCCGGTTCGACGTGCGGATCGAGGGCGCGCAGCGGCTGTTGCGTCTGGTCGCCGCCATGATGAATCGACGCTCCCGGATGAGCGGAATCGCCACAGGCGATCAGGCCATGTTCGTCCGCCGTCTGGCATTCCACGATGTCGGCGGCTTCCCGGACATTGTGCTGATGGAGGACATCGGCCTGTCGAAGCGGCTGAAACGCATCGCGCCGCCAGTCTGCCTCGCCGAACGCGTCGTCACGTCAGGCCGACGCTGGGAAAAGCACGGTGTCCTGCGCACGGTCTTGCTGATGTGGCGGCTGCGCGCCGCGTATGCGCTGGGGGCGGACCCGGCCGAACTGGCGCGGCGCTATGGTTACGGCGCGCCTGATGCCTGACCCCTGCACGATCGCGGTCTTCGCCCGCGCGCCGGTCGCGGGTCAGACCAAGACTCGGCTCATCCCGCGCCTCGGGGCGGAGGGAGCCGCCAGCCTTCACGCGGCGCTGACCCGCCATTGCCTGAAGACCGCCCGCGCCGCCGCGATCGGACCGGTGGATCTCTGGGGCGTCGACATCGCTCATCCGTTTCTGGCCGGCGTTGCGGCAGAATTCGGCGCGACACTGCGCCCGCAAGGGGGCGACGATCTCGGCGCGCGCATGCAGGCCTGCTTCGAGGCGCAAGCCGGTCGTCCGTGCCTGCTGGTCGGAACCGATGCGCCGATCATATCGCCGAATGATTTTCGCGCCTGCGCGGAAGCGCTCAAATCGGGAAACGACGCGGTCTTCTTGCCGGCCGAAGACGGCGGCTATGCGCTGGTCGGCATGCGGGATCTGATCCCGTCGATCTTCCGGGACATGCGATGGAGCGAAAACGACGTGATGGCCGTCACCCGCGAACGCCTGCGCGCCGCGGGCCTGCGCTGGCGCGAGCCACGGCTGATCTGGGACGTCGACCGCCCGCCTGATGTGGATCGCCTCGCCGTCTCGGGCCTGCTGCCGGACTTCGATTTCACCTGCGCCGATTTCTCCGGACCTGACGATTGACGGACGGCGCGGAGCGGGCGAAACAGCAAGGAAGCATCGGCAAGGAAACCCAATGAGCACTCGCAAGCCCTTCATCGTCGGCATCGGCGGCACCACAAAACCCGCATCGTCCGCCGAGCAGGCGCTCGCGTTGGCCCTCAAGGCCGCGCGCGACCGGGGCGCGGAGACGCAATTGTTCGGCGGCGCCGATCTGGGCATGCCGATGTACGATCCCGATCCGGCGACCATGACGGACGGCGGCCGCAAGCTGGTGGACGCCCTGCGCCGCGCCGACGGGATCATTCTCGCGTCGCCTTGCTATCACGGCGGCGTCTCCGGCCTCGTCAAGAACGCCATCGACTACATCGAGGAAATGCGCGCTGACCCGCGCGTCTATCTCGACGGACGCGCGGTGGGGACGATCGGCCTCGGCTACGGCTTTCAAGGCCCGGTCGTGGTCGTTGCCGGCCTCCGCCAGATCGCCCACGCGCTGCGCGGATGGCCCGCGCCGCTCGGCGTGGCCATCAACTCCGCCGTGGTGAAGTTTTCCAACGGCGAATGTTCCGAACCCGCCATCGCGACGCAGATCGCCATCATGGCGGGTCAGGTTGTCGATTTCGCCGAAATGCAGATCAGCCGTAACGGCTGATCCTATTTCCGGTGCTTGCGGAAGAAGGCGAGGATCGCCTTGTTGAACGCCTCGGGCTGTTCCCAGTAGATCGAGTGGCCGGCGTCCGGGATGATCACCATGTCCGCGCCGGGCACTTTCGCCGCAGCGATCCGCATCATGGTCGGCGGCGCGGCGAGATCAGCGCCGCCGGCGATGAAAAGCGTCGGCGTCTTGATCTTGGCGAAATTCGCCCACGTGAACTTGTTGGCGTTCTTCGGCCCCAGACGGTTGCCGTTGATCGCCTTGTGCTCCAGCTCCGCCCATTCCTTCGTGCCTTCGAGATTGGCGGCGCGATAGGATGGTCCGAGTTCGCGGAATGGCGCGGGCATTTCGTCGAAGCCCTTCACGCGCGAGGTCTGGCTGACGATCTTGTATTCGGGCTCGTCGATGTCGCCGAACGAGCCGCTCGACACGGCAATCGCCAGAAGCCGGTCGGAATGGTCGATTGCGTAGTCGATTGTGATCGAGCAGCCGGCCGCCGAGGCGACGACGTAGAACTTGCCGACGCCGAGCTTGTCCATCATGGCGTGCAGATCCTGCGACGGCACGCCCCCGTTGTTGCGGTCCGCGGGCTCCGAGCCGTTGTAGCCGCGCCGCGAATAGGCGATCACCCGATAGCCTGCCTTGACGAAGGCCGGGATTTGATAGGGCCAGATCAGCGCGCTGCCGGTCGCCGGATGCATCAGCACCACGACGGGGCCATTCCCGCCCGTGTCGCGGTAGTAGAGCTTTGTGCCCGCCAGCTCCATCACGCCTTCCTTGAAGGCGGGCTGCGGCGGCACCGGGACCGGCGTGAACGGATTGGGCGGTAGTTTCGCGAACGCGGCAGAAACGCCGGCTACACCCGCCAAAGCTGTCCCGCCGGCCAGCGCAGCAGCGCCGGTCAGCAGGCGGCGGCGGTCGAATCGAGGCGCATTGTCCCTGAACGTCATGGCTTCCCCCTGAGGTTTATCGCGTTGGCAGCTTTACTTGTTGTCGCGCTGGATCAACGCCAGCACCGCAGCCAGCCGCTTTGTGGCCCGCTGCGGCGTCGCGATGATGTCGGCGACGACCTTCTGCAATTCTTCGCCTGAAATCGGCGCGATGTCGAGATTGAGCTTTTTGGCTTCCTCGAGGAAGGCCGGATCCTTCACGGTGGCGTCGAAGGCCCGGCGCAGCGCGGCGACCCGCTCGGGCGGCACGCCGGGCGAGGTGAAGATCGGCCGGCCGACGTTCGGCGGGGCGGAGACGAGCCGCATGGCGGCGAGATCTTCGTCGTTGGTCGCGAGGTCGATGAGCAGCGGCACGTTCGGCAGGTCCGGGCTCTTGGTCAGGCCGATCTGCGCCAGCACGTTGAGCTTCTTGTCGCGCACCCAGTCGGGACGGCTCGCCTTCCAGGATGCCCAAGAATTGCTGCCGCGGCCCGCGACCTCGCCGTTTTCCATCGCGAGGTTGATTTCGTTGCCGCCCGGATAGCCAAGGATGATCTTGAACTTCGTCCCCGCCATCGAATTCAGCACCTGCGGATATTGCGACGAGGTGTTGAAGCCGGTCGCCCCGAGAGCGACTTCCGTCTTGCGGGCGTCCTCGATCGTCTTCACCGGCGACGTATGCCAGGTGACGACCACGTTGTTGTCGACAATCGGATTGCCGATCCAGTTGAACTTGGCGGAGTCGAAATTGATGCCGGATTCACCGGTCGCCTGTTCGAGCGGGATCGACTGGTCCGCCGTCGCCAGCGCCGTGCCGTCCTTGGGGGCGACGCTGTAGACGTAGCCCGCTGCAATGCGGCTGCCCGCGCCGGTCATGTTCCTGGCCACGATGCGCGGCTTGCCGGGAATATGGTCGCCCATGTATTTGCCGACGAGGCGCGCATAGAGGTCGTAGCCGCCTCCGACCGTGAAGCCGATGTAGAGATCGATCGACTTGCCCTTGTAGAAATCCTCGACGGACTGCTGGGCGGAGGCCGCCTGCGGCGACAGCGCTGCGGCGCCGAGCGCCAAAGCAGCCAACGCGCGCGGCGCGAAACGGCGGATCATGTCGGAGTGGACCATCGTCATGTGAGCGCTCCCGTCTGGACCGGCCGGGCGATCGGGCCGTCTGGCGGGCCATGACGCAATCGGCTGGCGGCGTCAACTTGCGACGGGCTCGCACGCGTCGCCCCGGCCAGACCCGGCGGGCCTTGACCGCTTGCGGCGGATGGATACAAACGCCGGGCGACTTTCGTCGCAGATGCGTTCACAGGCGTCCCCTTCGGCTCGGCCCGGGACCGCAGGGTGTCAAATGCCGCAGAAGAACATGAGTTGGCTGTCGAGCATCGAAGAGGTGATCGAGGACGCGCGGGCTGGCCGCATGTTCATTCTGGTCGATGACGAAGGCCGCGAGAACGAAGGCGACATCGTCATTCCGGCGCAGATGGCGACCCCCGAGGTTGTCAACTTCATGGCCAAGCACGCACGCGGCCTGATCTGCCTGTCGCTGACCCAGAAGCGCGTCGACGAACTTGGCCTGCATCTGATGTCGCAGCGCAATCAGGCGATGCATCAGACCGCTTTCACGGTGTCGATCGAGGCGGCCGAGGGCGTCACCACCGGCATTTCGGCGGCCGATCGCGCCAAGACGATCGAGGTGGCGATCGACCCAGCCAAGGACCGCCGCGACATCGTGACGCCCGGCCACATCTTCCCGCTCGTGGCGCAGGAAGGCGGCGTTCTGGTTCGCGCCGGCCATACCGAGGCCGCCGTCGACATGGCGCGGCTCGCGGGGTTGAACCCGTCCGGCGTCATCTGCGAAATCATGAACGACGACGGCACCATGGCCCGCATGCCGGACCTCGTGCAGTTCGCCCAATTGCACGGGCTGAAGATCGCCACGATCGCCGACCTGATCGCCTATCGCCGCCGCACCGAGAAGCTGGTCGAGGTGATCGCCGAGTCCCGCATGGACAGCCGCTACGGCGGCGAGTTCCGCGTCCGCATCTACGCCAACAAGATCAGCTATGCCGAGCAGATCGCCCTGATCCGCGGCGACATTTCCGGCGACGAGCCGGTTCTGGTGCGGGTGCATCAGCACAATCTGCTCGCCGATAGTCTGGGCGACGTGACGCCGGTCGAGTTCTACGGCGGCGAAGCCCGCCCCCGTGGCGGCGAGCTCGAAGCCGCCATGCGGACGATCGCCGAAGTCGATCGCGGCGTCATCGTGATCATTCGCGAGCCAACCCGCACCAGCCTGAGCCGCACCATCAAGGAGCGGGATGGCCACGCCATGCGCAAGCCGATCCACGAACTGCGGCAGTATGGCGTGGGCGCGCAGATCCTGCAGGATCTCGGCATCCGCAAGATGACGCTGCTGTCCAACTCCCGCCGCAATATCGTGGGGCTCGACGGTTATGGAATCACGCTCGTCGGGCAGCAGCCGATTCCCGAGCGGTTCCTCAAGCCCGCTTGACTCGACAGCCGGAATGACGGTGTAGAGAACGCGAATTAGACCTGCGCTTCCCTGATCCAAACCTGAAGCGCAGCGTAAAAACATACAACCCGAGGAGTGAAACCGCTCAATGTCGACGATTGCGAAGAAGAGCAGCACGATCAAGATCAGTGGCGTCGACATCGAGGTCGAACGGCGCGGCTCGGGAAGCCCCGTTCTGGTTCTTTACGGGGAAGAAGCGCTGGAGCTGAATTCGCCGGTCCTCGATCAATGGGCCGCGAAGCACGAGCTGATCATTCCCTCGCCTCCCGGCTTCGGCCATTCCGAGCGTCCTGAATGGATCGCCGGACCTGACGACATCGCCTACATCTACCTCGACCTCTGCGACACGCTGGGCCTGCGCAACGTGCCGATCGTGGGCTTCGGCTTTGGCGGCTGGATCGCATTCGAGATGGCGACGAAAGACCCGGCCATCGCGTCGAAGATCGTCGTCGTCGATCCATTCGGGGTGAAGATCGGCGGCCCGACCGACCGCGACGTGCAGGACATCTGGACACTGCATCCCCAGACCGTCGCAAAACTGAAGTGGCGCGATGTCGAGAAGAGCAAGCGCGACTACTCCAAGATGTCCGAGGATGAGCTGTCGATCATCGCCCGCAACCTGGAGAGCTTCGCGCGCTTCGGCTGGGAGCCCTACATGCACAATCCGAACCTGCGGCGCAGGCTGAACCGCGTGAAGGCTCCGACCCTGTTCGTCTGGGGCGCTAACGATGGCGTCATTACGCCGGATTACGGCAAGGCCTATGCGGCGCTGGTGCCGGGCGCGAAGTTCGAGACAGTGGCCGACGCCGGCCATTATCCGCACATCGAACAGCCCGACGCTTTCGCCAAGATCGTCAACCCCTTCCTCGGCTGAACCCCTTCCACCACGCACACGGCAGGAACATCCCATGTATGCATGGCACTTCACCGAAATGCCCTATCCGTATTTGCCGCCGCTCGACACGCTGTCTACGATGCGCGTCAATCTGCCGAACACGCATTACGACCCAAAGATCGGGGCGGACCTCTACAATCGCTATCTCGACGAATACATGATCGCGTCGGAGGTCGGCCTGAACATGCTCGTTAACGAGCATCATCAGACCGCGACCTGCCTCGACGTCGCCGCGCCGCTGTCGGCCGCAATCCTCGCGCGTCAGACCACCAAGGGCCGCATCTGCATTCTCGGCAATCCGGTCGCCAACCGGAATGACCCGATCCGCATCGCCGAAGAAATGGCGATGATCGACAACATCAGTCGCGGCCGTCTCGACGTCGGCTATGTGCGCGGCGTGCCGTATGAAATCTTCGCCGCCAACACGAACCCGACCCAGACCGTCGAACGTCTGTGGGAAGGCATCGACCTGACCGTTCTGGCGTGGACAAAGACCGAGCCCTTCAACTTCGAGGGCCGCTTCACCCATCGCCGCACCATCAACCTGTGGCCGCGTCCGTATCAGACGCCGCATCCGGCGATCTGGATCACCGGTTCGAGCGATCTCGACTCGATCAAGAAGGCGGCGTCGCGTGGCTATGTGTTCGCCACCTTCCTGCAGCCTTACGACAAGGTGAAGTGGATGTTCGACGGCTATCGCAGCCAGTTCGTCGACCACGGTCTGCCGGGCGGCGGCGGCACAGCCTACATGCCGCTGATGTTCACCGCCGACAACGAGGCCGACGCCGAGAAGGGCGCGAAGGAATTGCTCTGGTATCTGGCCGCCAAGGCAGAGCCGCAGTTCCGCAACCCGCCGGGCTACGTCAACGTCGCCTTCAACGTGAGCGCGCTGCGCGGCGACTACTCGGGCCGCACCGACGCGATGCGCACGAAGTCGATCGAGTTCCTGAAGGAACAGGGCGTGCTGATGTACGGCACGCCCGACTCGGTGGCCGCTCAAGTGAAGCGCTTCTACGACAAGGTCGGCGGCTTCGATCACCTGCTGATGATGCAGCAGGCCGGCACGCTCGATCACGCCACCACGGTTAAGAGCATGACGCTGTTCGCCAAGGAAGTGTATCCGCAGATCAAGGATCTGGCGCGCACCCGTCCGCTCAACGCGCAGGCCGCCGCGGAATGACGCCCGGCCACTACGTTTCCGTCGATGGAATCCGCACCCATTATTACGAAGCGGGCGCGGAACATCGCGGCGAACGGCCGACGATCCTCCTGCTGCACTCGGCGGAATTCGGCGGCTGCGCCGAATTCACCTGGGAGCACAACCTGCCGGTTCTGGGGCGCGAGTTTCACGTTCTCGCCCCCGACCATCTGGGATTCGGGCTGACCGACAAGGTTTTCGACTTCGGCGGCCAGTTCGAGAAGCGCATCGCCCATATCCGCCGCTTCATCGAGACGTTGTGCGTCGGCCCCGTCCACGTCATGGGCAGCTCCATGTCGGGCGGCCTCAGCCTGACGGTGGCGGCGCGCCAACGGCCGGACTGGCCCTTCGCAAGCCTGACGGTCTGCTCGGGCGGCGGCGAATCCCCGGACAACCCCGCCCGCAAGGTGCTCAACACCTACGAAGGCGACCGCGACCACATGCGGCGCATCGTCGAGGTCATGTTCGTCGATCCAAAATGGGCGAAGGACGAGGCCTATATCGAGCGACGCTGGCAGATGGCGGCCGTTCCGGGCGCGTGGGAAGCCACGGCGGCGGCGCGCTTCAAGGCCCCGTTCGCGGCCCCGACCGGTTGGAAGGGCGACCGCGAGGTGATCGACTATACCGCCATCAAGGTTCCGACGCTGGTGTTCGCCGGCCGTCACGATCCGCTACGCAACCCAGGCTATACGGACGCCTTCGTGCCGAAAATCCCCAACGCCCGGCTGCATATCTTCGAAAATGCCGCCCACATGGGCAATATCGAGTGCGCGGACGAGTTTAACCAGCGCACCCTGCGCTTTCTGACGCAGGAAGTCTGACCGGCGGTTGCCTCCGGGACCGCGCCTGCGTAAGGAAATGCCGGTCTGACCAACATACGCCGCCGGGCGCGCCAGACGCGGCCGGCCGAGGAGATTGAAGTGTCGTCACTGTCCGCGTCCGATGCGCTGATCGATGTCCGCCTGACCGCCATCCGCTACGCCGCCCGCGACACGCATCTCTATGAGTTCCGGCGCCTCGACGGCCAGCCGCTGCCCTCGACGGATCCGGGCGCGCATATCGACATTCAACTGCCCAACCGGATCACCCGCCAGTACTCGCTCGTCAACGCCGCGCCGCGCCCGATGAGCTACGTGGTCGGCATCAAGCGCGATCCGCAGAGCCGCGGCGGCTCGTCCTTCATCCACGAGCAGCTGCGCGTCGGAACGGTGCTGAAGATCAGCGCGCCCCGCAACAATTTCCCGCTCGACGAGAACGCACCGACCACCATCCTCGTCGCCGGCGGCATCGGCATCACCCCGATCTATTGCATGAGCCAGCGGCTCGAGGCGCTCGGCCGCAAGTGGCATATGTACTACTCATGCCGGTCGCGCATCGACGCGGCCTTCCTCGACGAGTTGTCGAGCTACGATTGCGTGACGTTCAACTTTGACGAGGAAAACAACGGCAAATTCCTCGACCTGAAAAAAATTCTCGGCGATGCGCCGCGCGATTCGCACGCCTATTGCTGTGGGCCTCTGCCCATGTTGCGCGCTTTTGAGGAAGCAGCCGCTGAAAATTTCCCCGCGCCGCAGGTGCATGTCGAATACTTTACCGCCGCCGTCGAGGCCGCCACGGAAGGCGGTTACGTGCTGGAGCTGGCGCGCTCCAAGCGCGAACTGATGGTGCCGCCGGGCAAGACGATCCTCGACGTGCTGCGTGATCACGGCATCGATTCGACCTATTCCTGCGAGGAAGGCGTCTGCGGCGCGTGCGAGACGACCGTGCTGTCGGGCCAGCCGGATCACCGCGACTCGATCCTCACCGAGTCGGAGCGTCAGGCCAGCAAGACGATGATGATCTGCTGCTCGGGCAGCAAGAGCGCGCGTCTCGTCCTCGATCTGTGAACGCCGCCCACTGACGTCCCGCGCCGCATAAAGTCGCGATTTGGACGCTCTTGCACCGCTTTGCCAAAACAGGCAGGGTGCCGAAAACTATAATAGCGAACCGATGCGTGTTGACCTGCGTGCGAATGGCGGATCAGCGGGTTTTTCTGCTGGTATGCTGCACGGTGGTTGGCGGCCCGCCCAAGTCCGCGTGCGAGACAAGAAGCCAAAGACATTCCTGAAGACAGCGACGCTGCAGGCGTTGACGTAGCAACTGATCCGCAACAGCGGACGCCAACCGGAAACCCAAGGAGCACGACATGCAGACGCGTCGCGACATTCTCACCGGAGCCGGCGCGCTTGCGCTGGGCGGCCTGTCGACCCCGGCCTTCGCGCAGGCCACGAACTGGCCGAGCCGCCCGATCCATGTCAGCCTCGGCTTTGCGGCCGGCAGCGGCGCGGACATTCTGGTGCGCTATTTCACCAACAAGCTCGAAAAGCTCGCCGGCCAGCCGGTGATCGTCGAAAACCGCCCCGGCGCGACCGGCAATATCGCGACGCGTTACGTGGTGAAGTCCGATCCGGATGGCTACAATATTCTCTTCACAGGCAATTCCGGCATCACGGCCGCACCTTACCTGTTCAAGGAACTGCCATTCGACACGATGAAGGACATCAAGCCCGTTGCGTCCTTCGCGGCCATCGCGTTCGTGCTCGTCGTGTCGCCGAAGTCGCCGATCAACTCGGTCGAGGAACTCATCGTCAAACTGAAGGCGAAGCAGGACAATATCTTCGGCTACACCAATCCGACCGGCATCTTCTCGGCCGAGACAATCAAGAAGATTACCGGCATCCCGGCAAAGCCGGTCGCCTACAAGACGACCGCCGAGGCGCTGCGCGACATCGTCGACGGCACGCTCGACTTCATGGTCATGGACGGCACGTTTGCGGCTGGTCAATTGCGTCAGGGCAACCTCAAGGGCCTCGGGGTCACGACCCGTGAGCGAGCGCCATCCTTCCCGGACATTCCGCCGCTGCGCGAAGCTGGCGTGCCGGGCTTCGACTTCAGCCCGTGGTGGGCGGCCTATGTGCCGGCTGCGACCCCGCAGCCGATCGTCGACAAGCTCGAAGGCTGGTTTCACGAGATCAACAGGCTGCCCGAGACGGCAAAATTCCTCGAAACTGTCGGGTCAATTTCGCAGGACGACGGCTCCAAGGCGGCGCTCGCCCGTCTGCAGGCCGAAATCCCGCAATGGCCTGAACTGGTGAAAGCCGCCGGCATCGAGCCTCAATAAGCCAGAAGGCCATCAAACGCCGGCGCCAATCGCGACGCCGGCCATTCATGTCTACACCCCGCATTGATGAGATCGGTCCGTGCTGAGCGAAGAGAAGAACCGTCAGTTGACCCGCGTCGGCCCCGGTGAGCCGATGGGCGACTATTTGCGGCGCTACTGGATTCCCTTCGCGGGCGCGACTGAACTCGACGCCAATCCGGTGAAGCCGGTGCGGCTGCTCGGCGAAGACCTGACGCTCTACCGGGACAAGTCCGGCAAATACGGCCTCGTCGACCGCCAGTGCCTGCACCGGCGCGCCGATCTCTCCTATGGATTCGTGGAAAGCACCGGCCTGCGTTGCAATTATCACGGCTGGCTGTTCGACGCCGACGGCTCCTGCATCGAGCGGCCCTTCGACGACGTTGCCTATCCGCAGACGAAGGGCGGCAAGCTGCCCTGCATCAAGGCCTATCCGGTGCGCGAACTCGCCGGCCTGCTGTTCGCCTACATGGGCCCCGCGCCCGCGCCGGAACTTCCAGTCTACGAGCCCTTCAACTGGACCAACGGCTTCGTGCAGATCGTCACCGCCGACATTCCCTGCAACTGGTTCCAGTGTCAGGAAAACTCCTGCGATCCGGTGCATTTCGAGTGGATGCACGACAACTGGAGCGCGCGTCTCGCCGGCAAGGATGAATCCGCCTATGCGGCGCGGCACCTGAAGGCCTCGTTCGAGGAATTCGAGCATGGCTTCACCTATCGGCGCATTCGCGAAGGCGCGAACGAGGCCGATCCGCTGTGGACAATCGGCCGCGTGACGCTGTGGCCGATCGGCTTCTATCTCGGCCAGCATTTCGAATGGCGCGTGCCGGTGGATGACGAAAACACGCTGAGCCTCGCGTGGTTTTTCGTGCGCGTGCCGGTCGAGCAGGAGCCCTACTCTCAGGCGTCGATTCCGACGTGGAAGAGCCCGATCCACGGCCCGGACGGGCGCTGGATTTCAACGCATGTGATCAATCAGGACATCATCGCCTGGGTCGGACAGGGCCGCATTTCCGACCGCACGAAGGAATATCTGAGCGCCAGCGATCGCGGCGTCATCATGGTGCGGAAACGCTTCTTCGACGACATGGAGGCGGTGGCGGCGGGCCATGATCCCAAGGGGACGATCCGCGATCCCGAAGCGGCGAAATGCGTGAAACTGCCGATCGCGGACGTCAACGCCAACCAGCGCCTGACCAAAGAGCAACTGATGGCCAATCCGTATTTCCGCGCCCGCGTTCGCGACGATTTCCGTTGGCACGCCGGGCAACCTCCCGAGGTGCGCCGCGCCTTTCTGGAGGCCATGGGGGCGAGCGAGCAGATCGAAATCGAGTTCGGCTGAGTCATTCGGCCAACTTTCCAACGCATTGTGAAAGCTTTATGAGTTGGCCGTTTTCGAGGGGGAAACGCGTCAAACGCGGAGGAGGACCCATGGGCATGCGTTCAGAATTTCTGAAGACGATCGCGACCGGCGTCGCCGGACTGTGCGCGCTGGCCGGGTCGGCCTTCGCTCAGGCGAGTTATCCCGACCGGCCGATCCATGTGGTGATCGGCTTCCCGGCCGGCAGCGGCGCCGACATTCTCGGCCGCTACTTCACCAACAAGCTGCAGGAATTGTCGAAGCAGCCGGTCATCGTCGACAACAAGCCGGGCGCGACCTCCAACATCGCCGTCCGCTTCGTGTCAACCGCGAAGCCGGACGGCTACACGGTGCTGTTCATCGCCAATTCGAACATGGCCGGCAGCCGCTTCCTGTTCAAGGATCTGCCGTTCGACACCGTGAAGGACTTCACGCCGATCGCGTCCTTTGCGCAGATCGCCTTCATCATGGTCGTGTCGCCGAAATCGCCGCTGAACACCGTCAGCGATGTCGTCGCGCACCTGAAGAAGAAGGGCGACAATATTTACGGTTACACCAACCAGACCGCGCTGCTGTCGACCGAATTGTTCAAGCAGGTGACCGGCGCTCCGGCGAAGCCCGTGGCTTACAAGACGGCGCCCGACACCATGAAGGACATCACCGACCAGACGCTGGACTTCATGATCATGGACGGGACGTTCGCGGCCGGTCAGGTTCGCCAGAACAACCTGAAGCCGATCGCCGTCACCACCAAGGTGCGCAGCCCGACCTTCCCGACCGTGCCGACCATGCAGGAAGCCGGCCTGAAAGATTACGAATTCGCACCGTGGTGGGCTGCCTATCTGCCGGTCGGCGCGCCGGAGCCGGTTCGCGCCAAACTCGAAGGCTGGTTCCAGGAAATCTCCAAGATGCCCGAGACCGCCAAGTTCCTTGAAAACGTCGGCGCCATCGTCAACGCCGACACGGGCGCGCAAGCCGACGCCCGCCTCAAGGCGGAAATTCCGAAGTGGGGCCCGATCGTGCAAGCGGCCGGCATCGTGCCGGAATGAGCTGACAAATCCTGGGAACGTTCCAACGCCCTCGTGCTTCGAGACGCCGCCCGTAGCGGCGCCTCAGCATGAGGGCGAATTTTCAGTTTAGTCAGATCCACAAGGCCTCATTCTGAGGAGCTTGCGCTGCAAGCATCTCGGAGAACGAGATCGACGAACAAAACGAAACTTGTGATCAGGGCGCGCCGCTCATCCCGGCGCGTTTTTTCATGTGCCGCGCGGTTTGGCGCGCGCTGTCGGCGCGGCGGACGCCGGATCGTCGGGCCAGACATGGCGGGGATAGCGACCCTTCATGTCGGTCTTCACCGCCGCCCATGAGCCTTTCCAGAATCCCGGCAGATCGCGCGTGATCTGGATCGGCCGGTGCGCGGGCGACAGCAGGTGCAGGGTCAGCGGCATGCGCCCGCCAGCCAGCGCCGGATGCACCGACAGGCCGAACAATTCCTGCACCCGGATCGCCAGCACCGGCCCGCCCTCGGCCTCGTAGTCGATGGCGACGTTCGATCCGGTCGGGGCTGCGTAATGCGTCGGAGCTTCGGCGTCGAGACGCCGCCCCAGCTCCCACGGCACGAGCGCCCGCAGCGCGGCGTCGAGATCATCCGCCCCGATTTGCGCCAGCGACGACTTGCCGTCGATGTAGGGCGCAAGCCAGTCGGCGGCGGAAGCCGCGAGCGTCCCGTCCGACAGATCGGGCCAGTCCTCGCCTTCCGCACGGCGCAGGAACATCACCCGGTCGCGAAACTGGGTCTGCGCTTTCGTCCACGGCAGGCGGTCGATTCCGAGAGTCGCAATCCCGCGCGCCAGCGCGGCGGCGGCCTCAGGGGTCGCCGGAACCGGGAGGGTCTGTTCGGCCATCACGATCGCCCCCAGCCGCCGAGTCCGGCGTGCGCGCAGCGACGCCGAGCCCCGATCGAACGTGACGTCCTCGCGCGTCTCGATGGACGCGCTCGCGACAGCCTCCACCTCGTCGGCTGTCAGCGCCGCCGCCGCCGTGATGCGCGCAGCCGCGGCGCGCCCGGTAATTTCGGCGACCGCCAGCCAGCTTTCGCGCGCCAGCCGATCGTGCGGCTCCAGCACGCCAGCGCGGCCGTTCGCCAGCAGGAATTCGCCCGGCTTGCCGCGCGCCCGCGCGATTCTGTCCGGGTAGGCCAATGCCAACATGGGCCCGGACTCCAGTGGTCCGGTGTCGGCGCGGCGCACGCCCGGCGAATGGCGTTGCGCCGAGTCCGCCCAGCCGCGCGCCAGCCGCCGCGCGTCCTCGGCGCGGCGCGACCGGTCGCGACGGAACCGCTCGACGCGCTCCGCCACGTCGACGCCGTCGCCGCCCAGTCCGCGCTCGACCAGCACCGCCGCGACGTCGGCAGCCAGCGCCGCCTCGCCCGCGCGCGCGGCGTCGACCACCATGCGGGCCAGACGCGGCGGGAGCGCCAGCGACCGGATCGCCCGCCCCTCGTCAGTCAGCCCGCCGTCGGCATCGAGCGAACCGATCTGGCGGAGTAACGCGCGGGCCTCGTTGACGGCGGGCGGGGGCGGCGGATCGAGCCACAGCAGCGAACTCGGATCGCGCGCTCCCCACGCGGCGAGATCGAGCATCAGGCCGGACAGATCGGCCGACAGGATTTCCGGCTGCCCGAAGGGTTCCAGCGCCCCGGTCCCGGCCTCTTCCCAGAGACGATAGCAAACGCCTGGCTCGGTGCGGCCGGCGCGGCCGCGCCGCTGATCGGCCGCCGCGCGCGACACACGCACGGTTTCGAGCCGCGTCAGCCCCAGATCGGGCTCGTAGCGCGGCACCCGCGCCAGCCCGCTGTCGATCACGACCCGCACGCCTTCGATGGTCAGCGACGTTTCGGCGATGGACGTCGCCAGCACAACCTTGCGCCGTCCAGCAGGCGAGGGCGACACCGCCCGGTCCTGCGCATCGCGATCCATCGCCCCGTAGAGCGGCGCGAGATCGACGTGTGGATCGCGAATGCGCTCGGCCAGCAGGCTGGCGGTGCGGTTGATTTCGCCCTGACCGGGCAGGAAGACAAGCAGCGAACCCGGTTCCGCCGCCAGCGCGGCCAGCACCGTTCGGGACACCTCCTCCTCGAGCCGCGCGCGCGGATCGCGCCCCACGTAGCGCGTCTCTACCGGAAAGGCGCGGCCCTCGCTTTCGACGACAGGCGCGTCGCCCAGAAGCCTCGCCACGCGCGCGCCGTCGAGCGTCGCTGACATGACCAGAATGCGCAGATCGTCCCGCAAACCCGCCTGCGCGTCGAGCGCCAGCGCCAGACCGAGATCGGCGTCGAGCGACCGTTCGTGGAATTCATCGAAGATCACGGCGGCGACGCCCTCAAGCGATGGATCGTCAAGGATCATGCGGGCGAACACGCCCTCCGTGACGACCTCAATCTGCGTTTTCGCCGACACGCGCGATTGCAGCCGCACCCGCAACCCAACCTTGTCTCCCACGCGCTCGCCGATGGTCGACGCCATACGGTCCGCGGCCGCCCGCGCCGCCAACCGGCGCGGTTCCAGCATGATCAGCTTGCCGCCGCGCACCCAGTCCTGATCGGCGAGATAAAGCGGAACGCGCGTCGTCTTGCCCGCTCCGGGCGGAGCGACCAGCACAACTGCATTGCGCTGCGCCAGCACGTTCCCGAGAGCGTCGAGAACGTCGTCGATCGGCAAAGGAAAGTCGGCCCGGAACATGCCGCTGCATCGCAGGTCGGGGCCGCGCCCGCAACTGGCGGCGCGACGGCTTTTCGGGTTGTGGGTTCGTCCGCCGCGGGTTACGCGAAACCCCTGTCGGGAATGCCATGATCCAGCCGCCGCCCATCAACCAGTCCATGACGAGTCGCGAGTGGGGGCTGATTCTGCTGCTGTCCGTGCTGTGGGGCGGCTCGTTCTATTTTGTCGCGGTGGCGCTGCGCGGCTTTCCGCCGGTAACCCTGATCGTGCTGCGCATCGCCATCGCCATGCTGCTGTTGCTGTGCCTGCTGCGCGCGATGGGCCAGAAGCTGCCGCGCGACCCGCGCCTGTGGCGCGATTTCCTCATCATGGGCGCGTTCAACAACCTGATTCCGTTTGCGCTGCTGGCGACGGCGCAAACGCGCATTGGCGGCGGACTGGCGTCGATCGTCAACTCGCCGATGCCGCTATGGACGGCGCTGATCGCGCACGCGTTCACTCGCGACGAGCGGCTGACGGGGCGGCGGCTGACCGGCGTGATCGTCGGCGTCAGCGGCGTCGCCATGATGATCGGCGTCGATGCGCTGCAAACGATCGGGGCGGACGTGCTGCCGCAACTCGCCTGCGTGGCGGCGGCCATGTGCTACGCCATAGCGAGCGTGTTCGGCCGACGCTTCCGGGCGTCCGGCCTCACGCCGGTCGTGGCCACCACCGGCACCGCGACCGCCGCGACATTGATGGGCGTGCCGACTGCCCTGATCCTCGAACAGCCGTGGACTCTGCCTGCGCCGGGCGCAGACGCCATCTGGGCGATCGTGGCGATTTCGGTCTTCTCAACCACCGCCGGCTATCTGATCTATTACAGACTGCTGGCGAGCGCTGGCGCGATGAACGCCTCGCTGGTGACGTTTCTGGTTCCGGTCAGTGCGATCCTATGCGGCGTGCTGCTGCTCGGCGAAACGCTCGCCCTGCAGCACATCGCCGGCATGCTGACGATCTTCGCCGGGCTGGCGCTGATCGATGGCCGCATCGCGCGCCTGATGCGCGCGCGGTTGCGCTAGGGCTCAGCCCTCGGCCGCGAAAGTGCGGCGGAACGGATGCGCCGGATAGACGCCAAGAATCCGCACTTCCTTGGAAAAGAATTCCAGCTCTTCCAGCGCGCGCGCCAGCGGCGGATCGTCCGGATGGCCGTCGACGTCGACGAGGAATTGCGTCGCCGAGAACTCGCCCTCGACCATATAGCTTTCCAGCTTCGTCATGTTGACGCCGTTGGTGGCGAAGCCGCCCAGCGCCTTGTAGAGCGCCGCCGGCACGTTCTTCACGCGAAACACGAATGTGGTGATCATCGGCTGCGAATCGCGCGCCGCCCATTTCGGATCTTTCGACAGGATCACGAAGCGCGTTGTGTTGTGCGACTCGTCCTCGACGTCGTGCGCCAGAACCTGCAGGTCGTAGATGTCCGCCGCCAGCGCGGGCGCGAGCGAAGCGCGCGTCGGATCTTTCCACTCGGAGACTTCGCGCGCCGAGCCGGCCGTGTCGCCTGTGACGACCGGCTTGAGGCCCAGTTTGCGGATGATCTTGCGGCATTGGCCGAGCGCGTGCACGTGACTGTAGACGCTTTTCACCGTCGCAAGGCTTGCCTCGGGCAAGGCGAGCAATTGAAAGCGGATCGGCAGGAAATATTCGCCGATGATATGCAGGCCGGAGTTCGGCAGGAAATGATGGATGTCGGCCACGCGCCCGGCAATGGAATTCTCGATGGGAATCATGCCCAGCTCCGCCGAACCAT
>CANJEY010000037.1 GCA_947472615.1 Beijerinckiaceae bacterium | reverse complement strand
CTGAGTCGATCGTCCGAATGCCCACAGACCTTTTTCACTCGACGCGGCGGGCGCGCAATGCGCGCGCAGCGTCGATCCATTTACGCCTTGCCGGGGGACAGCAGGGTGGCGCAGGAATCGGCAAGCTCGGACTCGGACGCCGAATGCGCGGTGAATTGCGCCCAGCCGCCCTTCTTGATGAAGCTGCCGCGATTCCAGCTCGATTCTTTGTTCAGCGCCGTCAGATTATCGGCTGCGCCGCTGGCGGCCTGAAAGCGCGTGACGCAAATTGGCGCGAGCGCGGCCACGACCGCCGCCTGCGAGCGATCCTGCGCGGTCTTCTCCACCGTGCTGGCCAGCGACCAGTCGAGGAACTTGAATCCGACGATCATGGTGGCGATGGCGCCGATCGCCGCGCCCTGCAGCAATCGCGTTCCAGATTCGCCCTGTAGGATTTCCGGCATGTTCATTGACCCACTCCCTTTGACGAGAAGGGCAATCCCTGCTCGGGGCTGAGGCTATCAGGTTGCGCCCGGCAGGGATCGCACATTCGGCCAGCGGGAAAATAAAGGCCGGTGCGCCTTGTAATACGCAAGGCCTTACAGTTTCTGCGAAATTTGCGCGGCTTCGCCGGATGTCGCACGCGCATCGCCAAAGCCCTGCCGTAGCGTCCGCCATTGACGGACCAGCGCAAACGCGCCAATTGGTCGCATCATGCCCCCAGTTCCCGCCATCCCGACGCCGAACGCGAAGCCTTTGTTTTCCTACCGGAGGCATTGGGCGCACCGCTTTGGAACCGCGCCTTTCCTGCCGATGTCGCGCGAGGAGATGGATCTGCTCGGCTGGGACTCGTGCGATGTGATCCTCGTCACCGGCGACGCCTATATCGACCATCCGAGCTTCGGCATGGCGATCATCGGCCGTCTGCTGGAAGCGCAGGGATTTCGAGTCGGCATCATCGCGCAACCCGACTGGCAGAATGCGTCGAACTTCAAGACGCTCGGCGAACCGAACCTGTTCTTCGGCGTCACCAGCGGCAACATGGACTCGATGGTGAACCGCTACACCTCCGATCGGAGGCTGCGGCACAACGATTCCTATACGCCGGGCGGCGAAGGCGGAAAGCGACCGGACCGCGCCGTCATCGTCTATGCGCAACGCTGCCGCGAGGCATTTCCGAATGCGCCGATCGTGCTCGGCGGCATCGAGGCGTCGTTGCGCCGCATCGCGCATTACGATTATTGGTCGGACAAGGTGCGTCGCTCCATTCTGCTCGACGCCAAGGCCGATCTGCTGCTCTACGGAAATGCCGAACGGGCGCTGGTCGAGGTTGCGCATCGCATCGCCCGAGGCGGGATCAAGCAGGATTTCTCGGATGTGCGCGGCGTCGCATTTGCGCGCAGCGCGACGCCCGAAGGGTGGATCGAAGCGCCGGCCGACGATCTCGAGGAACCCGATGAAGGCCGGCGCCGCAAGGCCGCCAGCGACGACGCCGACAGAATCGTCATCCGTCTGCCGGGATACGAGCAAGTGGCAGGCGATCGCGAAGCCTATGCGCGCGCCTCGCGCGTGCTGCATCGGGAGAGCAATCCGGGCAATGCGCGACCGCTCATCCAGAAGCACGGCGACCGCGAGCTCTGGCTCACCGCGCCGCCCATTCCACTGACGACGCCCGAGATGGACAGCGTCTACGACCTGCCCTACGCGCGTGCGCCGCATCCGTCCTACATGGGTGCGAAGATTCCGGCGTGGGAGATGATCCGCCATTCGGTGACGATCATGCGCGGGTGTTTCGGCGGATGTTCGTTCTGCTCGATCACCGAACACGAAGGCCGCATCATCCAGTCGCGGTCCGAGGGCTCGATCCTGAAGGAGATCGAGACGATCCGCGACAAGACGGAAGGCTTCACGGGCATCATCTCGGACATCGGCGGCCCCACCGCCAACATGTACCGCATGGCCTGCAAGGACCCGGAGACGGAGGCCGTGTGTCGCCGCCCGTCCTGCGTCTATCCGGACATCTGCAAGAACCTCGACACCAGCCACGATGCGCTGATCCAGCTCTATCGCAAGGCGCGGGAGATCAAGGGCGTCAAGAAGGTGATGGTCGCCTCGGGCGTACGTTACGATCTGGCGATCCGCAGTCCGACCTATGTGCGCGAACTCGTCGAGCATCACGTCGGCGGCTATCTGAAGATCGCGCCGGAACATACGGAATCCGGGCCTCTGTCGAAGATGATGAAGCCCGGCATCGGCTCCTACGATCGCTTCAAGCAATTGTTCGATGCGGCGGCCCGCGCGGCCAAGAAGGACTATTTCCTCATCCCGTATTTCATCGCCGCGCATCCGGGCACGAGCGACGAAGACATGATGAACCTCGCGCTCTGGCTGAAGCGCAACAAATATCGCGCCGATCAGGTGCAGACTTACCTGCCCTCGCCGATGGCTCTGTCGACCGCAATGTATCACAGCGGCTTCAATCCGCTGAAGCCGGTGCGGCGCGGCGCGTCGGAGCCTGTCGACGCCGTGAAGGGCATGCGCCAGCGCAGGCTGCACAAGGCTTTCCTGCGCTATCACGACGCCGAAAACTGGCCAGTGCTGCGCGAGGCGCTGAAGGCGATGGGCCGCGCCGATCTGATCGGCCCCGGCAAGCATCATCTGGTGCCGGCCTGGCAACCGGCCGGAACCGGCAAGGCCGGCGAAGGCAAGCGCATCGGCTACAAGGGACGGCCGCAACCAGGCGCACAGACCTTCCTGACGAAAGGCGTACTGCGACCCGAGCCGCGTCCCAAAGTCTGACGCCGCGACGCAGGGCCACAGCGACCGCGCATCAGGCGTCCGACAATCCGCTTGACCCGTACCTGACGGCGGCTATGAGTGCGGCGAATTTCGCAGGGGAACGCTCATGAAACTCGTCGCTTTCGACCGCCAGGATGGACCCGGACTCGGAGTCGTGGAGGGTGACAGCGTCATCGACCTCAGCGCCATCGACCGCAACGCCCCGCGCGAACTCGGCGCCGTGCTGCGCGGCGCAGGCCTCGCGTCGCTCGCCGCCATCGCGACGAAGGCGACATCCGCGCAGAAGGTCCCGCTGGCGGGCATTTCCTACCGCATGCCCGTCGAGACGCCCGGCAAGATTATCTGCCTCGGCCTCAACTACATCGAGCATGTCAACGAAGGCCCGTTCCAGCGTCCCGACTATCCGACGCTGTTCATGCGGGGCATGACGTCGCTGGTGCCGCACGGCGTTCCGCTCGAGAAGCCAAAGGTTTCGGACACCTTCGACTACGAGGCGGAACTCGTCGCCATCATCGGCCAGAAGAGCCGCCACCTGACGGCCGAAAACGCCCTCGGCGCCGTCGCCGGCTATTCGTGCTTCAACGACGGGTCGATCCGCGAATTCCAGCGTCACACGATCCAGTGGACGACCGGCAAGAACTTCGACCGCTCCGGCAGCTTCGGGCCGTTCTTCGTCAGTTCCGACGAACTGCCGCCCGGCGCGTCCGGCCTGTCGATCGAATGCCGGCTGAATGGCCAGTCGGTGCAGAAGGACAACACGAAGAACATGTCCTTCAACGTCGTCGAGACGCTCGTTTACGTCACCAAGGGCATCACGCTGGAGCCGGGCGACCTGCTCGTCATGGGCACGCCGGCGGGCGTCGGCCATGGCCGCAAGCCGCCGCTGTGGATGAAGCCCGGCGACGTCTGCGAGGTCGAGATCGAGAAGGTCGGCCTGCTCAGCAACGGCATCGTGGCGGAAGCCTGACAGCGGCCAAACGCGGGACGCGCGGCGCGGCCGAATTCGCGGTATAGTCAGCCATGGACCGCGAACCTGAACGGCCGCGCAGCGAGCCCGAAATCCTCCCGCCCGAGCGCAACGCCCGTGGCGCGCCCTTCGGCGCGCAAGGCCCCGATCCGTTCGCAGCTTGGGGCCAGCAGCGCATCTTCGTGCGTCGCATCGGTCCGCTGGGCATGGTGCTGTGGGGCGCGGCCGCGCTGCTGGTTCTGGCGGCCATCATCTTCCTCGTCGCAAGTTTCGTGATGATCGCGATCCCGGTCGCGCTGGCCGCCGCCCTGATCGGCGGAGCCGTAACATTTTTTCGACGCAGCCTCCGCCTCTGAGCGCGGCAAGAAGCCCGCTGGCGTGGCGACGATCGCATTACTTGAAAATACATAAGACAGCTCAATCCATTACAGCTCAAGCATTCAAAATTTTCGCTGTTTCACAATCCGTAAACCTTAACGCGCGCTCGGACTCTGGCCGGCATTCGTTTAGCCCGATGGAAAGAACTGCCCGCTATTCTCCAGTCATTCCAGCCCGACCCCTCCCCAGGCGCCTGGACAACTTATTGGAATAGGCGAGCACCCATGACGACACTTATTGGACGTTTCTTGCGTGACCAATCCGGCGCCACCTCCATCGAATATGGCCTGATTGCTGGCCTCATCGGTGTCGTGGTGATCGGAGCTGTCCGGACTGTCGGAACCAAGGTTTCGAACCAGTTCACCGCTGTCGGATCAGCGCTGAAGTAATCAGCCGATCCATCGACCATCGAATTCGAGCGGCCCTTCGCGGGGCCGCTTTTTTCGTGGCCCATCCATCAACGCCTCGACGTGATCGGGCGCGGAAACGCTTGTGCGCGGTGCGCTCGCGTTGCAAACTCTCTCAATCCAGCATTCGACAGAGATGCGGACCAAGGGAGGCACAATGCGCTCAATTCATCAGGCGATCCTGTTCGCGTGCGCTTTGGCGTGCGTTACGCCGGCTCAGGCGGCAAACGAATCTGTCGCCAGTTTCTACGCCGGCCGCACTGTCACGATCTATCCGGGCTTCGCGCCGGGCGGCAGCGCCGCACTCTATTCGGAAGCGCTGTCGCGCCACATGAGCCGTTTCATTCCGGGCAATCCGATGATGAATGTGCAGCACATGCCGGGCGCGGGCGGCCTCACGGTGATGAATTATATCGCCAACACGGCCGCACGCGACGGCACTGCCTTTTCGATCACCGATCGCACGGCGGCATTCGGTCCGCTCATGGGCAACGACAATTCGAAGTTCGACGGCCGCAAGCTGACGTGGATCGGCTCGGCGAACATCGAAAGCACCACCTGCGTCATCTGGCACACCTCGCCCGTGAAGACGATCGAGGACGCCAAGAAGCATGACATCGTCATTGGCGCGTCCGGCGCGACGGCGTCCGAGGTCGTCTACGCCAAGGCGGTCAACGAGCTGATCGGCACGCGCTTCAAGTTCGTGATCGGCTATCGCGGCTCTCACGACACCGATCTGGCGATGGAGCGCGGCGAGGTTCAGGCGAATTGCGGCCTCGGCTGGACAGTGGTGAAGAATCGCCATCCGTCTTGGCTCGCCAAGAACGAGGTGCGGCTACTTTACCAGATCGCGCTGTCCAAACACCCCGAACTGCCGGACGTGCCGCTGATCATCGACTATGCGAAGACGCCGGAAGACCGGCGCATCTTCGAATTCCTGTTCTCGCCGCAGGAGATGGGCCGGCCGTTCTTCGCGCCCCCCGGCGTGCCGGAGGAGCGCGCCGCAGCGCTGCGCGACGCCTTCATGGCGACCCTGAAGGATCCGCAGTTCCTCGCCGACGCCACGCGGCTCGGCCTCGAAGTGCAGCCTCTCGACGGCGCGGCGGTGCAGAAGATCGTCGACCGCATGTATTCCACGCCGGCCGCGACGCTCGACCGGATCAAGAAGATCATGAATTCGGGGACATGAAGCGCTGGCGCGAGGACGCGCCGGTCAAAGCCGCCTGAAAAATCCGGTGCAGCATGGCCGCGCCGGATGCAATTGCATGAAACCGAAATTTGTTACTTGGCCTTCGCGCCCCAGAAATTGCCCTTGTCGAGAACCACCTCGACGCGGCCGTTCGCCTTGGTGTCGGCCGGCAGCGGATCGCCATAGACGTTGTATCGCGGATGCTCTTCGGTCATCGGCGTATTCGCGCCGACGCGCAGCAGGATCAACGGCTCTTCGCAGGTCGCGTTGAAGCGGTAGAACGAGCCCGACGGCAGCATGATGCCTTCGTACTGGCCGCAATCGAGCGTCTCGCCGCGCGGGCCGTAGAAGCGCGCGCTGCCCTGAAGCACCAGATGGAAGTGGTCTTCGTCAGTGTGGTTGTGCAGGCCGTTTTCGCCGCCGCCCGCATAGACCTTCAGGTTGACCTGCATGTTCTTGGTTTCAGCCACGATCTGGTTGGTGCGGCCCTTCTTCACCATCTCGGCGCGGAGGCGAAACGGCTGCGCCGGCGGGCTCTTGGCCAGTATCGCTTCGCGCTTCAGGCGCATCTCTTCGGTTTCGTTTTCGACCTGACCGCGATCGACGCCATCCAACGGCATGGGAACCTCCTTGCTTCGCTTCGTGAAAAATCCGGGCGGGCCGGCAGTCGGCTCAGCGCCGATGACTCATAGCCGGTCCTGCAGGCGATAAAGCTCGACCACATTGTCGCACACCAGCCGCTTCTGCGTCTCGAGCGGCAGATCGCCGATCATGCGCCCGAGGAAGGCGCGCGAATTCGGCCACGTCATATTGCCGTGCGGATAATCGCTCGACCACATGCAATTGTCGGCGCCCCAGACCTTCAGCATATGCGCGCCGACAACGTCGTCCATAAAGGTCGCCCAGACGTGATCCTTGAATATTTCGCTCGGTAGGCGGTCGATCAGAAAATCCTCGTTCGGGTGGCCCGGCTTGGTGTTGCGCTTGTAGTAGTAGTCCCACTGCTGCAGCATGAACGGCATCCAGCCGATCTCGGCTTCGACCATCACCACCTTCAGCTTGGGATGGCGGCTGAATACGCCCGACCAGATAAGATCGTAAATCGACGTCACTGCGTCGTTGGTCTTAATGTTCACCGAGCCGCGGATCTTCTCCATGCCCTTGGCTTCGTGGCGCTTGTAATTGTGGCCGGTGAGAATGTGCAGATGGATCGGAAAGCCCATCTCGGCGGCGGCGGCCCACAGCGGATCGTAATGCGTCGAGGTCAGCGGCAGCTTCGGGTCCGGCACCTGCCAGATCATCCCGCCCAGCAGGCCCAGGTCGTGGCAGCGCTGCATCTCCTTGATCGCGCCCTTGACGTCGTAGACCGACAGGCAGGGGATCGAAAACAGCCGCTTCGGGGCGGTTTTACAGTACTCGGCGATCCAGTCGTTGTAGGCGCGGAAGCAGGCTTCTTGCACGTCCTGCTCGGCCGCGAACTGGCGCAGCACATAGGTGGGATACAACACCGCGGCCGAAATGCCGTCGAGGTCCATGTCGGGGACGCGCAGCTTGGGATCGAGACCGCCTTTCGGGCGGTTGGCGGTTTCCAGCGGCGGGTTCACAGCGCGGTCGCGAATATGCTGCGGCAGCGATTTGAACAGATCGTGCGGTTCGAACACATGATCGTCGGCGGAGACGATGCGACTCGGAATCTTCGCCGCAGCCTCTTTCATCTTCGGGTCGACATAGCGCGCCGACATCTGGTCGATCGTCATCGTCATATCAGAACTCCTGAGCTTCCTCGCGTCGGGCCGTCTCTATGAACGATTCACGATCGTCGAACGGCTATGTGCGTGACGTATTATCCGCCTCGCAGGCGGCGTTGGCAACCGGACGCGACCTGCAAGTTATTGATATGTCAAATGGCTGGCGGAATGATCTATTCGCCTGCGATCTTGCGGGCGAGGTCCACGATCGTATCGGGCGCGTCGTATATTTCTTTCACCATGCCGGCGACCTGATCGCCGTTGAGCGGCGACACCGGGATCTTCTGCTTGGCCGCATCGGCGAGGAACGCCGGGTCTCTGACGGCCGCATCGAAGCCGGCGCGAAGCAGCTTCACCCGGTCCGCCGGCACAGCGGCGGAGACGATGAAGGGCCGCAAAACCTCGGTCGCGGTGGCGAGGAAATGCACCGGCTCGCGTTCCTTCTCCGGCGTCACATCGACGATCCACGGCACATCGGTCGGCATGCCGGGCTGGGTCGGACCCGACCGCGTGATCGGAACGATCTTGTTCCCGGCGAGCCAGTCGGCGGGCGTGCTCGCCCACGAGCCGCAATTGCCGTCGATCTCGCCGCGCTCGATCGCAAGCCTTTCTTCCGAACTGCCCGGATAGCCCTTCACCTGAGTCAGATCGAAGCCCAGCACATATTTCAGGATGCGCTGATTGATGTCGTTCGAGGTGCCGACCGATGTGAGGCTGAAGTGAAGGTTGCGGCGCTTCTTCGCCTCATCGAACGATTTCACGCCGAGCGCGTGCCAGAGGTAGCAGACAGTAATGTCGCGGCCGACGCTGCCGATCCAGTTGTACTTCCGGAAATCGAGTTTGACGTGCGACACGCCCATGCGGGCGTTGCCGACTTCGCCGAAGTTGAAGATGTTGATCACCGTGCCGTCCTTGGCGGCGCTGCTGTCGAGATATTGCACGCTCGTCAGGCTCGCCGCGCCGGGCATGTTGGTCACGACCGTGTCGGGATTTCCGGGTATGTACTTGCCGATGTAGCGCGCCAGCAGACGCGCGTTGGCGTCGAAGCCGCCACCCGACGTGAAGCCGACCACGAACGTCAGCGTCTTTCCCTGATAAAAATCCTGCGCCGACGCCGCAGCGGACAGCAATCCTCCCGCCAGCAGGCCGCAGATGGTCGATGCAAGACGCAACTTGCGCATATGTCCTCCCGATGTTTCCCCGAGCGCGCGGCGCCTTGGGGCGCCGCTTTCGCTTTTCTCGACTCAGTTCGGAGCGAAGAATTTGCCCGGCACGCGCACGATCGGCGGATTGGGCGTCTTTTTCACGCCGCCGCGGCTGATCTTCTTGGTGCCATCCTCGTCGATCGTCGAGCCTGCAAGCTCCATCGGCGTGCCGTGCTTCTGCAACTCGGAGATGCCCTGCGTCTTGCGCTGCGCCGCCCCGATGCGCAGCATGACGAGGTTTTCCTCTTCGGACGCCTGAAACCGGTAGGCCACGCCCTTCGGCAGCATCACGCCCTCGAAGGCCTTCGCCTCGCGGCTACTGCCGTCGCCGAAGTAAAATGTCGCCTTACCCTGCAGAACGACGAACGCATGGTCTTCGATCGTGTGAATATGCAGCGAGTTCTCGCCGCCGCTCGAATAGACCTTCACGGAGAGCCAGAGATTCTCGGCGGTCGCCACCGCATCGAACGATGCGCCCTGCGACAGGATCGGCAATTGCCGCATCGAGAACATGGTGGCTCCCGACGTTCCGATGGCCTCACGCGTCGGCCCGACTTTTTCAAGCAATGCGGCTTCCATGTTTCGCTCCCTGTTGGACGGCCCGCGTTTCGCCGCAGGCTCGGATTTCGTCAGCCTAACCGTCCGCGACAGCCGCCGCAATGGCGGCTGCCGTGCCTTTTACTTCGCAGCGTGCATCTCGCCGGCCGCGCGATCGTAGCGATTCTGCGGCCGTGACAGGCCGAGATTTTCGCGAAGCGTCGTCCCCTGATAGGCGGTGCGATGCAGACCACGCCGCTGCAGTTCGGGCGCGACCAGATCGCAAAACTCGATGACGCCGCCCGGCATGTAGGCGCTCATCACGTTCCAGCCGTCGCAGGCTCCAGTGGTGAACCATTCTTCCATCGTGTCGACGATAGTCTTGGGCGAGCCGACAACAACCTTGTGCGCGGCGCCCACCGAAAAGGCCTGATACAATTGACGTATCGTCAGATTTTCGCGCCGCGCGCGCTCTAGCCAGATCGTCTTGACGCTCTTGGCCGCATTGGTTTCGTCGTCGATCCACGCCGGCAACGGTTCGTCGAGCGGGAGCTTGGATAGATCGCCGAACACCTGCGCGATGGAGTTCAGGCCGGCGATCGGATGCAGCAATTCCTGCATCGCGCCGTAATTATCCTGCGCTTCCTGATCGGTGCGGCCCATGATGGGCATGATGCCCGGCATGATGACGAGCGAATCGGGCGAGCGGCCGTATTTGGGCATGCGGCCCTTCAGGCTCTTGTAGAAGGAGCGCGCGTCCTCGACGCGCTGTTGGGCGGTGTAGACGAGATCCGCGGTGCGGGCCGCCAGTTCCTGACCGGGCTCCGACGACCCCGCCTGCGCGATCACCGGATGACCCTGCAGCGGACGCGGCACATTGAGCGGGCCGCGCACCGAATAATATTTTCCCTTGTGGGCGAGCAAATGCATTTTCGATGGCTCGAAGTAGCGGCCTGACTGTTTATCGCGCAGGAACGCGTCGTCGTCCCAGCTGTCCCAGAGGCCCGTGACAACGTCAAAGAACTCCTCCGCGCGACGATAACGCTCGGCGTGTTCGAGATGCTGGTCGAGACCGAAATTGCGCGCCTCCGGCACGCTCCACGACGTCACTACATTCCAGCCGACGCGGCCGCCGCTGATGTAATCGAGCGAGGCGAACTTGCGGGCGATATTGTAGGGCTCGTTGAACGTGGTTGACGCCGTGGCCACGAAGCCGATCTTTTCCGCATGCTGCGAAAGCGCCGACATCAGGGTCAGCGGCTCGAGCATTTCGATGCGGCCGGAAAAGCTCAGCGCTTCGACGTCCGGCGCCTCTGTGCGAACCGCCGCGCCATCGGCCCAGAACAGAAAATGCGCGCAGGCGCGTTCGGCGGCGTCCGTGACGTTGCGCCATTGTTTGATGTCCAGTCCGCCAGCGTTCCACGAATCCTCTCGCCGCCAGCCGCCCTTGTGGGTTCCATTGGCGGTGACGCTGAAGCCAAGACGAATCTGGCGCTGGGACATGTCTCAATCCTCCTGTCGGGCGGCGGCGCAGTGAGCGCTTGATCTGTCTCAACTATCATCGGCGGCAATATTTGTTGTCAACGCGGCGTGGGGCCGCCTATTCCAGCGCCTTGCGGGTGCGGTCGAGCAAGTCTTCCGTGACGGTGCGGAATTGCGTCGACAGTTTCTGCAGCTCAGCGCCCGACATGGCGCCGATGTCCATGCTGGATGTTTTCAGATCAGCCAGAAAGCGCGGATCGACCATCGTGGCATCATAGGCGGTGCGCAACATGGCGACGCGATCGTTCGGCACACCGGGCGTCGTGACGAAGGAAATGCCGAACGCCGTATAGGACGCGATCAGATCCATGATCTCGCGCTTCTTCGGATCGGTCACCATGGGCGGCAACAATGGCGTGCCCGGAAACGTCGGCTTCGATTCGAGGCTGAGCTCGGCCACGACGCGCATCTTGCCCTTGTCGAGCCAGTCGGGATGCACGGCGTTGAGCGTTTCGAGCGCGCCGGTGCGGCCTTCCACCTCGCCGCGCTCCATGGCGGCGAACATCTCGGGCGACGTCGTATAGCCAAGCACGACGCGCGTCTTGTAGCCGAGCAACGTGCGCATCAGCGTCGGTGTCATATAGGTCTGCGACGGCTTGCCCTGCGCGCCGAAGACCGTTTCGCGCGTCTTCATGTCTTCGAGCGTCTTCGTCTTCGAATCGCCGTAGATCATCACGAGGCCGGTCGTGGGCGTCACGCGGCCGAGCCAGGTGAATTCACCCGTATTGTATTGCGCGCCTTCACCCAGCACCTGATCGATGCCGACCGTCTGGTTCAGCGACCCGATGACGGTGCCGTCGCGCGGCGCCTTGTTGAAAATATAGTTCGCCAGAGTCTTGCCGCCCGCGCCCGGCATGGTCTGCACCACGAAGCCCGGATTGCCTGGAATGAATTCGCCCATGTAGCGCGTCAGCAGCCGCGCATAGAGATCGTTGACGCCGCCCGCGCCCGAAAAGTGCAGAACCGTAATGGTCTTGCCGCGATAGAAATCATCGGCCTGCGCCTGCGCGGCCGGCAACGCCAATGAGGCGGCGGCAATCGCCGCCTTCAGGAATCGACCGAACGTGAGAGCGGACTTGACATGCGTCTTCATGCGAGAGTCTCCCGGGCCGCCCCTGCTTATCGGCGAGGTTCAGCGACCTGTCGCACTATACACGAATCGCGCCAGTTCAAGGCAAGCGCGGCGGCGCGGGACATTGATGCAACGGGCGATTGCCAGACTGGGCCCGGTTCCCTACCCTGCGGGCAAAGACGCGGTCAAAGCGCAACATTGAACGGGAGGATGCGATGCGGGTACGCAAATTCATATGGCTGAAAAGTCTGCTCGCAGCAGCGTCGCTCGCAGGGCTTTCCGGCACCGCGCAGGCTGATGCGGTGGAAGATTTCTACAAGGGCAAACAGATGCGGATGATCATCCGCTCGGGCGTGGGGGCCGGATACGACACCTATGCGCGGCTACTGACCAAGCACATGGTGAAATACATTCCGGGCAAGCCGGCGATTCTCAACGTCAACATGCCGGGCGCAGGCGGCATTCTGGCCGCCAATCATGTCGCCGTGCAGGCGCCGCGCGATGGCACGACGCTCACCATCGTCAGCGTCGGCCTGCCGATGGATCAGGCGACAGGACTCAATTCGTCCTTCAAGGCTGATCTGACGGCGTTCAACTGGATCGGCAATTTGTCGGATTCGAACCAGATCATGCAGACGTGGCACACGTCGCCGACGAAGACGCTCGAAGACGCCATGAAGCGTCAGACGATCATCGCGGCTGCCGGCGCGGGCTCGTTCTCGTCGATGATTCCCTCGGCGTTGAATTCGATCCTGGGCACGAAGTTCAAGATCATCATCTATCAGGAAGGGCTCGAGCCCAACATTGCCATGGAACGCGGCGAGGTGGAGGGACGCGGCACGGAATCCTACGTCACGACTGCGTCCGTGACGCCGCAATACCTGACCGAGAAGAAGATCAACATTCTGGTGCAGATCGGCCTGAAGCGCGACAAGGCGATGCCGGATGTGCCGTTGCTGCTGGAATACGCCCGCAACGAGGAACAGCGGCAGATTCTTGATTTCTTTTCGCGCGCCGTGCTGATCGGCAGGCCCATCGCCACGACGGCCGAAGTGCCGAAAGAGCGCGTGGAGGCGCTGCGCCGCGCGTTCGACGCCACGATGATCGATCCTGAATTCATCGCCGACGCCAAATTCCAGCGGGCGGAGATTTCTCCCATGAACGGCGAAGAGACGCAGAAGCTGGTGACGGAACTCATCGGCGCGCCGCTCAGCGTTCGCGAGAAGGTGAAGGCTGCCTTCCTGTCGAAGACCGGCATCGAGGAACCACCCGCCGCTAAGTAATTCCATCGATCTCAGGACGCCACGCACAGCATGAAGATCACGCAAGTCACCGCCTCCCACATCGCCATTCCGTATGACCACGGCGCGCCAAAGCCGCTGCAGACGTCGGGACGCGAACGCGCGAACATGGATGCCGTCTACATCAAGGTCGAGACCGATGCGGGCGTGGTGGGTTGGGGGGAAGCCTACGGGTTCTCCTGTTGTCCGGTGACGGCGGCCGCGATGCGCCTGATGGTCGCGCCGCTGGTCGAGGGCCGCCACCTCGGACCCGAAGGTTCGAACAGCGTGACGCCTGCGGACGTGACGATTCTGATGGCCGATCTGCGCAAGCGCACACAGTCAGCGGGGCTCAATGGTCCCGTGGGGTTCGCGCTGTCGGGCCTGGACATCGCGCTGTGGGACATCGCCGGCAAAACCTCCGGAACGCCGCTGCACGCGCTTGTCGGCGACGGCGGCCATGAGCGCATCGCGGCCTATGCCAGCCTGCTGAAGCTCGGGCGGCGCGACAATCTCGAACGCGTGCTCGACAAGGCGCGCAGCCGCGGCTTCCGCATGTTCAAGGTGCATGAACGCACCGTGGAGATGGTGGCTGTGGCGCGGGCGTTTCTGGGCGACGGCGTTGCGCTGATGGTCGACACGAATTGCGCGTTCACGCCCGACGAGGCGATCGCGATGGCGGAGAAATTCCTGCCCTACGATCTGACATGGTTCGAGGAGCCGATCTATCCGCCCGATGATTTCGAGGCGCTGGCGCGGCTGCGCAAGGTCGGCGTGCCGATCGCCATCGGCGAAAATCTCGGCAATCTGAACGACATCAAACGCGTCATCGCGGCCGGCGGCGTCGACATCGTTCAGCCGGACGTGAGCAAACAAGGCGGCGTGACGGAGTTCATGAAAGCCCTGCGACACGCGCACGAAATGGGCGTGATGGCGGAGCCGCACGCGCCCTATTACGGTCCCGCGCTCATCGCCAGCGTGCATTGCCTCGCGGCGATGAAACACGAAACCATGTGCGAATATTTCTTCTCCGATCTCGCCGACTATCCGATTGGCGAGGCCGCCATCCCCCGCGATGGCTGGCTGCATGTCCCGCAGGGGCCGGGGCTCGGCATCGAGGTGGATGAGAAACTGCTGGAGAAGTATCGCGTGAGTTGAGCCTCAGCGCTTCGGCTCCGCCAGCGCCATGGGGATAAAATGTTTGCCATCACGCCAAACAAAAGGGCGCGCCGCCCTTCGGTGACGCGCCCGTTCAATTCAACCAGAAGGTTCTCGTCAGGCGCTCACAGCCACGGCATCAGCGAGGCGTGGATGACGTCCTTGACGCCGCCTTCCTTGTTGCCGACCGACTTGATCGCCTTGTCGACCTCGTTGAGGCCGAACTTGTGCGTGGTGATCAGTTCCAGAGGGAAACGCTTCGAGGCGAGTTGTTCCAGCGCCAGTTCGCAGGCCAGATAGGAATGGCCGCGCGCCGAGTGCATGGTGATGTACTTGGTGGTCATCTTGCCGATCGGGAAGTTCGGGAACTCGGGCATTTCGCCCTGCACCACGATGCGGCCGGCCTTGGCCTTCAGGGCCTCGATGCCGAGCAGGATCGGAATGGTGCCCGCTCCGGCAGTGCAGTCCAGCACCACGTCGACGCCAAGCCCGCCCGTGTATTCCATGATCTTCTCAAGCGGGTTCTCGGTGTTGACGTTGATCGTGTGGTCGGCGCCGAGCTTCTTGGCGACCTCCAGGCGCGCGCCGTCCTTCGACGTGCCGGTGATGATGATGTTCTTGGCGCCGGCCTGCTTGCAGATGACGGTCTGCGACAGACCCTGCTGTCCCGGCCCCTGAATCAGCACGGTCGAGTTATACTTGACCTGTCCCTCGAACAGCGACCATTCGATGCCGTTCGCCATCGGGGTCACAAGACCGGCGAGTTCGGGCGAAACGCCCTTCGGCACGTGATGCAGCACCGCGTTCCACGGCAGATAGACGTATTGCGAGAAGCCACCGTACAGATGCGGCGGGCGCTTGGCCGAGGTGTAGCCGTACCGGATCGCTTCCGGGTTCGTGCGCCAGTTGGTGTTCTCGCAATGGCGATACTGGCCGGCATGGCACCATTCGCACTTGCCGCACATGACATAGTGCTCGACGAAAACCAGATCGCCTTCCTTGAACCCCTTGCGGCGGGTGAATTCCTTGCCGCACTTCTCGATGTAGCCAATGTTCTCATGGCCCATGATGACCGGATCGGTGGTCGGCGGATGCTCGTAGAGCTTCACGTCCGTGCCGCAGATGCCGGCGACTTCCATGCGCATCAGGGCCGCGTCCTCGGCGATGTCGGGCATCGGATATTCAAGAACTTCGGTCTTGCCAGGTGCGGTTCTGACAGCGGCCAGCACTTTGTTCGCCACGGCGTTCTCCTCTCGACTTAAGATGTATAGGTCGGCGCGCACTCTAGGTCCGGCCCCCCGCCGGTCAAGCGCAAATTTCGCCGCAAGGCTCTGCAGGCCCGCCCGCGACGAACAGCCGCCGGCTGTCTATATAGGAACCGAGGAGGCCGCATGCGGCGGCGCAGCAAATGCAACTCGGCGGAGCGTTTCAGAAAAAGGGCGCGGACCATCTGGCGGCCATCCGCCGGGTGAAGGAATGGGTGCGCGCGCATTTTCGGCTTGGCGAAGACGTGGCCATTTCGGTCTCGGAACTCGCCTGCACGCAGCCGGGCTGTCCGCCACTGGATACCGTGGTGGCGTTCTGGACCGCGCCGGAGCGGCGGCACCATTTCCGCATCTTCAAGGCCGTCGCTGACGTGGTGGAGGACGACCTGCCGCCGTGGTGGATGAAGGACGCGCTGGTGGTGGACGAGGTGTTCGGTTGCCCGTGTTGTTGAGCCTTGAGGCCCTGCCGAAACCGCTCAGGCCTCGACGTCGGTGAGCTTTCTGACTTCCACTTCCTTCGCCTTACGTCGCTCGCGGCGCATCAGAAAACGGCCGTGCGTTCCGTCCGACAACCGCCACGCGCCTTCGATCTCCGAACCATCGGGGTTGATTGCCCCATCGTACGAGACCATATGATCCCATCCGGCCGAGCCGTCGTAGGTTTTCCTGAACTCGACGCGCGATCCGCCGCGCGTCCCGTCGATCAGCGCAGTGGCGCTGATCCGAAGGCCCGGTCCGGCCGCGCAGGATTCCTGCGTCGAGCCCGTGACAAACGGACCGGATTCGATCAGCGTGGCGAGAAACGGCACGCTGTCGCCCTGCGGATAGGCGTAGACGCCCTGCCAGACGCCGGTGAGGCTGGAGCCGCTTTGCTCGCTCATGCGGAAGACCCTGTTGCGGGCGCTGACATAGGCGAGGCCGGTCCGAAACGCCAGAGCCGCCCTCGACGTGAGGCGTCACAATGTCCTAAAGTCGCGCCGACGTTCGCGAACCGCGGCGTCCGCCCTGCGGCGGACTTGCGGCGCGAGCCCGAATTCATTGTTCCGAGGAGGAAACCGCAAGATGTCGCAGCCCACATTCACGCTGGTCACCCGCACGCAAGGCAACAACAAGGCCCTCAAGGATGGGCTGGTGAAGCCGAAGACCTTCACGCCCGAATTCGTCGAGGTCGATCCTCTGATCGCAGCCTTCCGCCGCATGGTGCGCGGCAATGAATTCGATATCTGCGAAATGGCGATCACGACCTACATCTGCGCGCGTGAACACGGCAAGCCGATGACGGCGATTCCGGTGCCGCTGGTGCGCCAGTTCCATCATGGCGCGATCCTCGTCAACAAGAAGGCCGGCATCAAGTCGCCGAAGGATCTGGAAGGCAAGCGCGTCGGCGTCAGCCGCGGCTATACAGTGACGACCGGCGTGTGGGCGCGCGCGATCCTGAACGTCTATTACGGCGTCGATCTGCAGAAGGTGACGTGGGTTCTGTCGGGCGACGAACACGTCGCCGAGTACAAGGCGCCGTCCAATGTCGTGCCCATCGAGTCCGGCAAGAAGATGGAAGAGATGCTGATCTCCGGCGAACTCGTCGCCGCCATCGGCCTCGAGGTCGAGCACGAGGACGTCGGTCCGCTGATCCCGAACGCCCAGGATGTGGGCCTCGAGGCCCTCAAGGCCAGCGGCCATTATCCGATCAACCATCTCGTCGTCATCAAGAACGAGCTGATCGAGAAATATCCGGACCTGCCGGCTGACGTGTTCAACGCCTTCGCCGAATCGAAGCGCCGCTACGTGCTGGACCTGAAGACCGGCAAGATCGAGAAGCCCACCGCCGTCGACAAGATGCACCTGCGCGTCGCCGACATCATTGGCGATCCCCTGCCCTACGGCATCGAGCCGAACCGGAAGGTGATCGAGGAGCTGATGGGCAACGCCTTCGCGCAGGGCATCATCACCAAGAAGACCGCCGTAGAGGACATCTTCGCCAAGGGCACCTACGGCCTCGTCGGCTGAGCCGAAACGAAGCCGTAAAGCTCGTGTCATGGAACCCCGGAGGCTGGCCAGCATTGTTGCTGATTGACCTCCAGGGATTTTGCAATGACAGAAGAAAAAAAAACCGTCATCGACCAGCAGGATGCGAAGCAGGCAAAAAGCGTCGGACTCATTCACGTCCTGGGCTGGGGCATGGCGCTTGTGGTGATTGCGTTTGTGCTGATCTATTGGGTCGGAGCGATGACGACCACGTAGCGGCCGGACCCGTTCTGCTCCCGTCAAGCTGCAGGGCGCTTGCCGCATCGGCCTAAAGCCGCCATCCTGCGCATCTGCGCCGCGATCATCGCCGCGAGGGAGCATTCATCGCCTTGAACGGCTGGTCCAACGTTGCGCGCGCGTTCGGGAACCGCAATTACCGCACCTATCAACTGGGGCGCTTTTCGGCGCAACTGACCACCTGGATGTACAAGGTGGCGGTGGGCTGGCTGGTGTGGAAACTCACCGAATCGGCCACATGGCTCGGCGTGTTCGGCGCACTCGATCAATTGCCTGCGCTGTTCATCCTGCCTGTTGCGGGCGCTCTCGCGGACCGCATCGATTCCCTGCGCGTGCTGCGGATCACCCAGACTGTCATGCTGGCGCAGGCCATCGTGCTGGGCCTACTCGACGTGTTCGACATGCTGACGCTCACGGTGCTGATCGTCATCACGTTGACGAACGGCGCGGTCAACGCCGCCCAGCAGCCGGCCAGCCAGTCGATCCTGCCGACCTTCTTGCGCCGCAATGAACTCGCCACCGCCTACGGGATGAATTCCGTCCTCTTCAACGTCGCACGTTTCGTCGGTCCAATGGTCGCCGGCATCGTGATCGCCGAATGGGGCACGGCCCCGGCGATCCTCTGCAACGCTGTCGGAGCCGGGATCTTTTCGCTCGCGTTGCTGCGCGTCCATATCGAGCACAAGCCGCCGCCCGTCGCGCCGACGAAATCGCTCAATGTGTTTGGCGACATTCGCGCTG